>JAPOOH010000593.1 GCA_026713505.1 Chloroflexota bacterium
CCGTAATGTCCTTTCATTTGGCCATAGACACCAGTGTAAACGAGGTAGTCGTCTTCTTCGTGGGAGTATTCAAGATTCATTGTGTCCACCTGTTTCCTTTTTGTGATTCTATGATGTGATGGATAGATGATTCAATCATGTTGCGTAGCCATGTGATGTCTTTATTGTCTCGGATTTCAAGCTCGCCGGTGTAAAATAGGTGGCAACGTCGCGGTTGGATGATTAATATTGTGATAAATTTAGGGTATTCAGAGAATGCTGGATCTTTTTCGATTTCGTCTAAAGTGGTGTAGCTTCCATGAATTCCAGATGTAGAACAGAGTAGCCAGTTCATTTTATCTGCTCTGTTATCGGGGAATATGGATTTGATGGTGCTCCACATTTTATCGTTTGTGTCAAGGATTTCAGTTGTGGAGTAGTTGTTTTGAGTTAGCATGATAGTTCCTCTAACCGCGTCCCCTGTGTTCAATGGAGGTTAAAAACACAGGGGAGGGTCGTAAGGGTTCAAGTGCCAAACAGTTGCATTAAGGAGTGAAATGACTGCGGCTTCACTTAGTCAAATCTAAGCTATTGAACCTGTTAAAGGGTTAGTTTCTTCGTTTATTGTTGGTGGGTTTTCTTCGCTGAACCAGACGCACATCATTGGAGACCATTTGTCTTGTGTTTCATTTTCAATATCTTCACCTTGGATTCGATGTTCGTTATCAAGGATGCGTTCAAGATCATTATATTCTGATTCTGTGAGTGTGATGGTTCGTTCTCTTTCGTTCATGCGGGTACCTCCGGTGATGAGTAAAAGACTTGGAATAAGGGATGGGTTTCGTTGATGTAGTCTATTCCTTTTTTGGTGATTCCGTAGAAAACGATGAGGCGTACGAAGTAAGGGTAATCGTCACCAGGATGTGCTTGAAATAGCATTTCTTTTCCAGAGAGAGCTATACAAGCTTTTGTGGTTTCTTGTAAACTGGTGAGAATAGGGTTTCCTTCTGCAATGTTGAGTTGGTTGATGCCAGTACAAATAGTAGAGACATCATATTGTTTCTCTGGGTATAGTCTTAGCACTCTAAGTACTAATTCTTCAGTGTTATTCATCGTATTCTCCTTGTGTTGTCTTTCGCATTTCATAGGCTTTTGATGATAGTTTATGAAGTCGGTTGGCTCTTTTCATAATTTCTGATGCTCTAAAGAATTCTTTACGATATTCTTCGTAAAGCCTTTCACCTTTCTTGGTAAAATGCTTATAGCGTTTCGTTTTCCTTGCCATTATACTCTCCGTTGTATTCAAGGTATCGAGTGATGGTTTCACCCATTGTACCACAGTCGGTGGAGTATATGAGTGTTTTTGGGTTGTCAAGGTTTCTACGGTTGTAGTTTAGCCATTTTCTGATTTTGAAGATGTCGATGTTGGTAATGTGTTCACCTACGCGTTTATCTTCTATGATGGCATCGTAGATGTCCATGTCGGTGATTGTACCGGGTTCGGCGATAAGGTCATCACGATGTTCTGTTTCAGTGTGCTTGACTTCTTCCTTGAGTTCGATTTTCTCTAACATTTTCTATCTCCTTTTCAAGTTCTTTTAGTGCGAGTTTCTCTGCTTTTTCTGCTCTTTCTAAGTGATCTGTCGTTAACGGACAGTTGGTTGGCGTAACAAATTGTCCTAGTGCGAGTCGGACGTTTTCTCCTAAATTCGCTTTGATGAATTCGGTGACGTGTATCGCATTGCCTGCTTTTATTATGGCTAATTCTAATA
>JAPOOH010000547.1 GCA_026713505.1 Chloroflexota bacterium
CACCGACAAATCCAGTGGCCGTCTCGCCCTCGTCGCGGACGAGTGCGGCAACCGCGCCGGGGAGGACCGTTGCCAACGTGACGGGACGGTCGGAGCCGATGACCGGCAACGGAGCCGTGGCGGACGGAACGAATTCACGCAGCGCGACCAGATCGCACTCGGCGGCAAGGCCCTCGAACGGGCGGCTGACTACGCCGGCAGCGGCTTCACGCTCTGCTTGGCGTGCCGCCAGCTTCTCTGCGCGTGCGCTGCCCTGCTTCGGTCCACTGTTTCTTTTGCTCTTCTTGGCCACGAGGGCAAAATCTACACGCTGCCCAGCCATTGCTTCGTGCGCCCGGGATGGTTGGTGGCAACCCAACTGACCCCGAGCTCACGACACAGGTCCACATCCGCCTTGTCGTCGACGGTCCAGCAGTACGTCGCGCGACCCGCAGCGGCGGCCCGATCGACCAGATCGGGATGTTCGCGCAGCGCCTTGATCGACGGCCCGATCGCCGTAGCGCCCACAGCCGTCGACGCACCGCCACCGAGGTACCGCGACGCGTCACCGAGCAGGACCGTCGGCAGCAGCGGTGCCGAACGACGCACCCGCCAGACCGCACTCGCCGAGAAAGACATGACCACTGCCCGCGAGTGATCGGCCGACGGCGGCGACGCGATCCCGAAGCGGTGCAGTTCCGCCAGGAGTTTGGCTTCGACCAATCCGCCGAACCTCACGGGGTGCTTGGTCTCGATGAACAGCTTCACCGGGCGCGCAAAATCCAGAGCGAGGGTGATGAGATCGGAGAGAGTCAGCAGTTCGGCCGGTTCGCTCGTCGACCCGTAGTCCAGAGCGGTCAGCGAATCGAGCGTCATCTCGCTGACGATCCCCGTCCCGCTGGAGGTGCGGTCGACCTTGCGGTCGTGAACGCAGACCAGGTGTCCGTCGCGGGTGAGCCGGACGTCGCATTCGAGCCCGTCGGCACCCTCCTCGAGGGCCAGTTCGTAGGCGGCGAGGGTGTGCTCCGGCCGCGCAGCCGACGCACCTCGGTGCGCAACGACGAGTGGACCTCGACGATCTGGGCTCACAGGGCAGCGGTCTCCTTCTCGTCCAGCACCGTCTTCTCGTCCAGCACCGTCTTCTCTTCCAGCACCGAGCGCGGCACTGGCACCCACCGGGTTTCCGATTCCGGTTCACCGCGCCAGCTCTTGCGCTCGATCCGGCGGATCACGACGAGTGTCAACGCCGCGGTGACGGCAGCGATCAGTGCGATGAAAGCGTTCAGCAGAACCCCGTCGGCCATTGCCTGAATCCCCGGGCGTGATCGCCAGTACGCGTTGACCACCAGCAGCAGAGCGCTGAATGCCCAGAAGCCCCACCAGATCTTGACCAACAGGGTTCCGCGCGGATCGCGGCGGACCAACTCGAAGAGATAAACGGCCGGCATCACCAGGTTGAGGATCGGCACAGCGCAGCCGACGACAACTTCCGACGCTGTGCGTGGATCGGATTCCCGGGCACCTGCGAAGTGTTCACGACGCCGACGAAGCAGCCAGCACACAGCGGCGATTGCCGCGAAGACCGAGATCAGCAGTCCACCCAACTGAGTGAAGTACACGGCGGCGTCGGAGACCGTGAGCAGCGGCTGCGGGATCAGCCTGGTGCGGTTGCGGACCAGGATCGCGTATCTGCCCAGTTCGCCGAACACCGCCAGTCCG
>JAPOOH010000187.1 GCA_026713505.1 Chloroflexota bacterium
CCTCCGGGTTCACGTAGATGAGGCCCATGTGGTCAGCGCCGAGAGAGCCCTGGAGTTCTCCGTCGCCGCTGTGGCGCTCGTCGTCCAGCCACGTCTGCTCGGAGCCCCAGTCGGTCTCGTCGGCCTCCCAGACGTCCGGGCGCCCGAAAGCGAAACCGAAGGACTTGAAGCCCATCGACTCCAGCGCGCAGTTGCCGGCGAAGATGATGAGGTCGGCCCAGGAAAGGTTCCGGCCGTACTTCTGCTTCACGGGCCAGAGCAGGCGCCGCGCCTTGTCAAGGTTCCCGTTGTCTGGCCAGCTGTTGAGCGGCGCGAAGCGCTGGTGCCCCGAGCCTCCGCCTCCCCGGCCGTCGCTGATGCGGTACGTGCCCGCGGCGTGCCAGGTCATGCGGATGAAGAGCGGCCCGTAATGGCCGTAGTCGGCGGGCCACCAGTCCTCGGAGGGCGTCATGACCTCCTCGATGTCCTTCTTCAGCTGTTCGACGTCGAGGTTCTTCACCGCCTCGGCGTAATCGAAGTCCGCACCCATCGGGTCGGACTGGGGGGAATTCTGGCGCAGAGGCTTCAGGTCTAACTGTTCCGGCCACCAATACTGGTTGGAAGTCATCTTCTCCCTCCTCTTGAAATCTCGTGGGTAGGCGCAACCCTCCGCAAGGTCGCGAACAGGCCGCATTGTAATTCCAATCAAGGCCTATTGGAAGTCTCAAGTTCCATATGCAGGGGGTGGCGGTACGCTCCATGACTGCGCAGTGCGGACCCGCTCGCAGCAGCCCTTGCGGGCATTCTCCTACGGACCGGGGCTACCCGGCCCCGCCCGGTTGCGGACGCGCGTCTCCGGCCCGAACAACCCCATGATGACGGCGCTCCCGCCGAGCCAGGCAGCCGTGACAAGGAACGCGGGGGCGAAGCCCCATCCGTCGACGATGGCCCCCGCAGCGAGCGGCCCAACGAACGAACCCAGGTTCTGGGATATGGACCACGCTCCAAGGAACGTGCCGCGCTGCGCCTCTGGCGCGAGGTCCATGGCGAATGTCTGCGACGCTCCCAGGGTCATCGACTGCCCGAGACCGTAGGCGAATGCCACCATGAGCGCCCCGGTATAGTCGCGGCTCATCGCCAGGAGCACGGCCGTGCCCGCAAGCAGGAGCAGGCCGGGCACGAGCGACGGTTTCCTCCCGAAGCGGTCCACGATCATCCCGTTGGGGAACGCGAACAGCAGCGTGACGACGCTGGCGATGCTGACGAGCGTTCCCACGTCGCCCGCGGACAGCCCGGCTTGCTCCTTCGACTGGATGGGGAAGAGCGACTGGAAGACGCCCTGCGTCATGAGGTGGATCCCGAACGTAGTTATGGCGAGCACCGCGAATCCACGGGTCAACATGATGGGCAGGATCGCCCGGATCCCACCGATGCTCGCAGACGGTCGCTCCCTGGCCCGGCCGGTCACCTCCGGCTCCGGTCTCGTCTCGGACATCATCCGGATGATGATGAACATGACGATGAGTTTCGCCACGGCGTTGATGAGAAACACGTATCGGAGGCCGAACATGTAGGCGACACCCGCCGCGAGCAGCGGCCCCGCCACCTGCCCGACCCTGAGCGCCGTGGTCCGCAGCGCGACCGCACGCCCCCGGTTCTCTCGCTCGCTCAGGTCCGCAATCATGACGATGGACGTGGTGTTGAACATCGTGAGGCCGATGGCCCCGATGAACTCCAGGGCGAAGAACTGCACGTAGTTCTGCGCGAACACGTCGCCCACGGAGCAGGCCGCCCTGATCCCGCTGCCCGTTGCGGCCAGCGGTCTGCGTCCCACACGGTCGACCAGGAAGCCGGTGACGGGGCCGGCCACGATCCGCGAAAGCGCAAGCGACGAGATGAGCAGCGTGACGAGGAAGACCGACCCACTGAACTCAAATGCCAGCAGCGGACGGCCCAGGGTCTGGGCCCCGCTCCCAGCACCCCAGACAAGGAACGCGGCGAACAACGGAAGCCCGCCCCGGCTGATCAGGGCTGTCGCTCGCGCTCGCTGGAACAGGCGCATAGGCGCTCGCCCCTTCCGTCGTCAGAGGGAGTGGTGGTCTGTCCGACTCACAAGGCAGCAGTGTAGTCCGGCCACTGAAAGCCCGCTTCTTTCAGAGGCGAGCGTATCTGATGCTCGGTCTCCTCGCGCCGACCAGTAACCCTAGTAGACGTCGCCGTAGGAGCCGAACGTCAGCGCGAAGAGCGCGAAGTGCGGGGAGTTCGACGAGAACTTCAGCTCTGCGTCGCCGAACTCCGGCAGCGAGATAACGTTGTACAGGTCCGGCTCGTCCACCACGAAGTAGCTGCGCCCGTCCTCGATGACGATGTGCTCCCCCGCCTCCTCCTCGGTCAGCGGCCGGTAGGTCAGCTCCACCCACGGTTCCGCGTCCTCGGGCAGGTTCTCGGCGAGCGTGACCTCCACTTCGAACGGCTCCACTCCCCCCTTCAGGTCGACGACTATGTTGACGGAACGAGCGAAGAAGCGGAGCGCGATGTAGTCCTCGTAGTCCTCCGTCTCCCTGCCGTGGGTTATCGCTTCCGGGTCGGAGCGCCAGGTGCCTTGGAGGTATATGAACTGGTTCAGGTGGTTGCCCGGGTCGCGGTAGAACTGCGTCAAACCCTGCCCGTCGTAGTACTGCGGGTGCGCGATGTACAACCCGGTGTTCGAGGCGTTGCGCCGCCAGCCGCCGTAGATCTCGCGCGTCTGCTGGTCTTCAACGGATGTCCCGAGCGCCCGAGGGTCGAACACCGGCCCGGCGTCCTCGCCCGCGGCGATGTCCGACACGTCGTTGCCCGCCTCTTCGAGCAGCGCGCGGATGTGGTGCTCCGTCTCGTCGTACGCGCCCTCGCCGAAGTACGTGTACCGTACGACGCCGTTCGCGTCTATAAGGTACTTCGCAGGCCAGAAGCGGTTGTCGTAGGAGCGCCAGGTGCCGAAATCGTTGTCCTGGGCTACAGGCCAGACGACGCCCAGTTCCTCGTTCGCCGCGGCCACATTCTCCGTTATCTTTTCAAAGTCGAACTCGGGCGTGTGCACGCCGATCATCGTGAGGCCGCGGTCCGCATACTTCTCATTCCACTCGCGCAGGAAGGGCATC
>JAPOOH010000188.1 GCA_026713505.1 Chloroflexota bacterium
CGGCGAGCTCGCGCAACAGGGCGCTTGCGCCTGCGAAGCTGGCGCTGGCCGCGGCGATGCCGAGCATGCGCAGTGCCGCCGGCGAGAGCGAGGTGTCCTCCATGCCCAGCGCGCGGTCGCGTGGGCTGAAGCCTGAGTGACAACGCTCGCAGTGATACCAGGCCCGCTCCAGCGTTAGCGCGCCCAGCGCGGTGGTGAAGGTCTTGGCTCGGCGCCCGGCGAAGCGCGCTTCGCCACCGCAGGCGCAGGGAAGGTGGGGGCCCTGCTCGTCGTCGTGGTCGGCGTTGAGTATGCGGGTGAGGGCTTGGCCCATGAGCTGCAATGCCACCCGTCGGGCTTCGGTCTCGATGGCCTGGAAGTCGTCGAGGGCACCGCTCCCCATCAGGTGCTCGACCTCGGTCTCGATCTGTTGCGTGAGCGCCGAGTGAAGTCCCCCCTTTTTTCCGGCGCGGCCGGCTTGTTCGCATCGAGCCGCGCATCGCATATCCGGTCGCTGACCTCGACCAACTCGCGCACCAAGGCGCGAAGGCGTTGGTGCTCTGCGAGCTGAGCCTGGGTTTGTTCGACGGCACCGGGGGGAATGGTGCGGCCCCGAGACTTGCCCGTTTTCCTGTCCAGCCAAGTCAACAACCAGTAGGGGCCATGCCCTTGGGCATCCTCGCGCGCGCAGTGGCAGTTGGGCTTGCCGCATCTCCTGTACTGTGCCCTGAGCGACCCTTGGCGGAGGTCGCCGATGCCCGCGAGTGCTTGCAGTAACTGCCCGCGCTGTTCGACGAGAGTGTCATGCGTTTGCGTGGCCATGTTCAGCTCTATCTGTTTCCTGAAATAAGAAACAGACATCTTAGCGAAAACATGACGCTTCTCAACTCCTCACAATCCTGACGTACACCCCTCTTGCTTGAACTCCTTGACATTCGGACCTGCCGTCCTCGCGTCGGTCTACGCCATCAGGTATCCGATCGCGACATTGGCGAAACTGGGGCGGGCTCCGTCGGGGTTCGTGTCCAGGTAGTCCTGAACCAGTGATTCCGGTGCGGTGCCGTCGTTCAAGTCGCGGTCCAGCGTCGACCATGACCCGCCTCTCGGTCACCAGCTCAGGGTGATTGAGGTTGAGCATCGCGATCATCTTGTCCGCCTCCGGCGAGCTGTCGCCCGCAATACGGCCCGATGAGCGGAATCCGAAGCGTTCGGCGCAGGTTTCGGGCGCGGGCGGGATATGGCACTCCTCCTCGAACCAGTCGCCCTTGTGGTGGCCGCAGGTGTTTCGGGTTCCGCGGTCGCCCTCGGGTCCGCAGCTCAGGAAGAGATTCGTGTAGTCGAGTTGCAACTCGGCGGTACTTTCCGCTTCGACCGCGGCTGAGTGCTCGATGTGGTAGTGCCGTTTGCGGTCCAGCGAGATCCCGCGTCCGCAGTACACGCACTGCCCGGTCTGTTCCGCAAACAGGCTCTCCTCCGTCGCGCCACGCTCCGGCTGCCGGAGATTGCGATACTCCGGCTCGATGCCGTTGCGGCGTTGCTCCTCTTTCCAGTCGCGCAACTCCGGCGGTTCGTCGCCCTTCGTTGATCCCCTCATGCCTCGGCCCGACGCAGCCGGTTCCACTTGGCCCGCCGGATTGCGACGCGGGAGGACTCCCCCTCGACGGCGTCGTCGAGCTTGTCCAGCACCTGCCCGGCGTCTTCCAGTTCACGTCTGTCGATTAGCCGATCGAACTCGTCGAACAGCGTGCTCCCCTCGTCATCCCGTTCCGGGGTGTCGAGCACGCCCTCGAGCACGTAGTTGCTGTCTCGGCCCTTCGTAGCGATCGGCTGAGAGACGGTCCGGACTCCGTTCTCCGCTGGCTCGAGCAAGCGCACGTGGTGCGCCTCGACACCGCCGATCACCTGGGGCGAGTGCGTGGTGACGATGAATTGGCACGCCGGGAACGTGTCCATCAGCGTCTTCAGGATTTTCTTTTGCCATGCCGGATGCAGATGGAGCTCGATTTCGTCGATGCACACGATGCCGGGAGCTTCCTTTATCGGGACACCTGGAGCTTC
>JAPOOH010000189.1 GCA_026713505.1 Chloroflexota bacterium
TCGTGGCGAATGAGGTCAGCCAGACGGTGACCATCTACGAGATAGCGCGCTAGGCGTGAGGCGCATGGCGCCTCCCCAGCGCGCACTTGCTACCCCGTCACCGATGGCACCCAGAAGGCGAGGCGGCCTGTGGCGATGGGATGCGGAGCGTCGTTGCCGGTAGCGTCGACGACCCAGACCTGCGGCCCCACACCCCGCTCGATGGCGCCCGTGAGCACCAGTTTCGTCGAGTCGGCAGACCAGACAAGGTGCGAGGGCGCGAACTGGTCGAAGAACTGCATGTGGGTGAGGAAGTCCGGTGTAGGGATGAAGCTGGTGAGGTGCGTTGTGCCACCGGAGGCCGGGTCGACGGCCTGCCAGGTCAAGGAGCCGTCGTAGACTGCGCGGGCGATGCGCTCTCCGTCCGGCGACCAGTAGAAGGCGGCCGTACGGCCGGAGACCAGTTGGCTCGGCCTGCCGGAGCCGTCATCGTCCACCACATAGAGCTCGGCATGGAACGCCCTCGATGGACGCCTCGTTGCTACTGCGACGTGGCCCCCGGCAGGCGACCAGGCGAATGCGGCCTCGCCCGGGATATCCATCAACGTTACGCGGTCTGTCCCGTCAAGCTTCGAGGTCACGAGCCTGCCGACGCCGCCATCCTCGACGATATAGGCGATACGCTCGCCGTCCGGGCTGAACGCGGGAACGCGGTAGCGCAGCGAGTCCGCTTCGAGGTCGCGCGTCGAGCGGTCATGCGTGTCGTGCAGGAGCAACTGCTCGCGCCGGTGCACGAGGACGTACCTTCCATCCGGAGACCAGACGTGGTAGAGCGGGGCGTCGGTTGCGACCTCGTAGGGATCACCGTCGCCCGGTTCGACCATAAAGAGGCCGAGTCCCTGTCCCCGGCCTCGCGGGGCGACGAACGACAGGAAGTCCGCGTCCGGCGACCATAGCGCGTAGTGCGGCGCGCCATTGGCGACGAGGGGAACGGAGCCGGGAGTCGTCTCGTGCACCTGCTGCTCGCGGTCACCGCCCGCGTCGAACAGGACGAGGCTCGCGATCGCATTGCCATCAGCGTCAGGGGTACGGGAGACGGCGGCCCGCTTGCCGTCCGGCGACCACGTGGGCCAGGTGTAGCGGACGGCCTGAGGCTGCTGGAGACGGACCGCGACATCGGTGCCGGATGGAGCGGAATCGCTGCCGCCGGTAAGGCGTTCAAGGTCGCCGCCGTCGCTCCTCATCGTCCATATGTCGAACCTCGGTCCGACGACGACGATCCGCTGCTCGGGGGAGGGCTCCGGTGCAAGGGACGCGGGCGCGGACCCCTCGCCGCACGCCGGGAGAGCGAGCAACCCGGCGGCGCAGGCGAGGCGGAGCAGGTTCATGCGCCGTCCACCCGGACCTCCAGGCTGATGTCAAGGGCCGCAACGGAGTGCGTGACCGCACCAGTCGATAGCAGGTCGACGCCCGTCTCGGCAACATCGCGCACGGTGTCGATGGTGATGCCGCCGGATGCCTCGGTTAGCGCGCGGCCCTTGCAGATGGCAACGCCCTCGCGCATCTGCTCCGGCGTCATGTTGTCGAACAGGATGATGTCGGCGCCGGCCTCGACGGCCTCGCGGACCTGGTCCAGTGTGTCGCACTCGACCTCGATGCGGATGGTGTGGGCCGCGTCGCGCTTGGCGCGCCGGATCAGCTCAGTCATGCTCTCGCCGCGTGTGGCCATCGCTGCGATGTGATTGTCTTTGATGAGGATGCCGTCGCCGGTGCTCATCCGGTGGTTGTGGCCGCCGCCCATGCGGACAGCGTACTTGTCCAGCAGCCGCCAACCGGGAAGCGTCTTGCGCGTGTCGATCATCTGGGTGGGGAGGCCGTCGATCGCACGCACGAAACCGTTGACCGCCGTGGCGATGCCGCTCATGCGCTGGACGAAGTTGAGGGCGGTGCGCTCCGCGCGGAGGATGCTCGACATCCGCCCGCGTATCGCCGCGACGTACATGCCGCGCTCAACGGGCGAGCCGTCGTCGACCAGACGCGTCGTCTCGAGCGTGGGGTCGGTCTCGCGGAAGACTTCAAGGGCCACGTCGACACCCGCCAGGACGCCATTCGCCTTCGGCATCATGAGCGCCTCGCTCGTGAGATCGTCGGGCAGGAGCGAGGATGTGGGGTCGTAGGCGACCTCGTCCTCGGCCAGCGCCATGCGTATCAGGTCTCGCGTTCCGTGCCAGTGGTGCAGCATGGTTCACCTCGCGCCAGGGGGAATTTCGCTTGTGAGGGAGAATTCTACGGCGGCGCAAGGGGTACTTTGTGCGTTCCGTCACAAAGTCCACGCTATGAGTCACTCCATAGCCTGACTTCTGCCCATCTTCTCAGGTCATCTGCTTGCGGCCATTGGCCTCGCAACTGGGGTTTTGCGTGCCGAGGTTGCTGCTCGGTCTTCGTCAACCCGAACGTGTACAGCTTGTTCTCATGTCCAGCGCCGACGAGCAAGGCTACGACCTCTCGGCTACGTCCCCTGAAACCGCCCTTGCCTCCCCATGCGCAGACGATAATGCCGGCGCTCTCTGCTGCCTTGCGGATGTGGAGGTCGTTGATGTGCAGGTCACTCCGGGAGGCACCCCGGCAAAGCGCACAGCCGGTGAACCCTTTGCCTTCGGGTCGGTGCGGCCCCATCAGGTCTCGAGGCAGAGCGCTGGAGTCGCCGCCGCGTACCGGGAACAGGTTGCATACCCAGAGCGTGCCGTAGCCCCACTCCTGAGCAAGGCGCTTACAACGGCTCACCGTCTCGTCTGAGCGTTCGTGGTCTGCCTTGTTCGGGTTCAGCATGAGGAACAGGCAGATGCCGTTGTCGACCGGCTCAGCGGGGTTCTCTAACGCGGCTTCGAGCCAGTAACGGTAGCGGCGGTTGAGGGATTCGTCCCAAGAGCAGACGCGGTGCAGTGCTACTGAGGACATCGGTCCGGGGCTTCTGATGCTTCCTCTACAACAGCCACGGCGTAGTGCGGGCGTCAGACCGCCTCGAACTCCAAGGCAGACAGATTCAAGGCGGAGGAGCGCTTCGACAAGTGGAGCATCTCGATACCTACCACTTCGTTCGATGCGCTGTAGTCCAGGACGATTCCAGGGGAGACTTCTTCTGATTCGACTATGGGCGTGTCGTCCAGTCGAAGGTAGAGGGCGTCTGCTTCCTTATCGACATGCAGTTTCATAGTCTGTCGCCTTGCCCTACGCCAGCGCAGTGGTACGCGCCCTGCCCTGCAGAGACCAGGGGGTCGTTCGCGTGATGCGGACATTCAGCACGTCGCCCAGCGTCACGCCGTCGTCCTCGGCGTGGTCGAAGAAGACGAGCTTGTCGGTGCGGGTGCGGCCCTGCCAGCGGCCTTTGTTGTGGCCGTCCACCAGCACTTCCTGCGTCGTGCCGAAGTAAGCGGTGTTGATCTCGGAGAGGATGGCTTCCTGCGCGGCCTCGATGGCCTTCAGGCGGCGGTGTTTCTCCTCCTGCGGCACGTCGTCGGTCATCTTCCGCTCGGCGAACGTGTTGGGGCGGGTCGAGTACATCGCGCTGTGTACTTTGTCGAATCGCAGGTCGCGCACCATGTCGAGCGAGTCCACGAACTGTGCTTCGGTTTCGCCGGGGAAGCCGACGATGAGGTCAGTGACCATCGCGACGCCGGGGATTGTCTCGCGGATGCGGGCGACGAGTTCGCGGTACTGTGCATTGGTGTAGCCGCGCCGCATGTTCGCGAGCACTTCGTCATTGCCGGCCTGGAACGGCAGGTTGATGTTCTCCATCACGCGCGGCAGGCCCGCAACCGCCTCGATGATGCGCTCGCTCATGTCGTTGGGGTGGGAAGTGAGGAAGCGGATGCGCGCAAGCTCGGGCACGCGGTCGTGGACGGCCTCCAGGAGGTCGGCAAGGTCGGGCGCGCCCGGGAGGTCGTGGCCGTACGAGTCGACGTTCTGGCCGAGGAGCGTCACCTCGAGCACGCCGCGCGCGACAAGCATGCGGCACTCCTCGACGAGTTCCTCTACGGGCCGCGAGACCTCGCGTCCGCGTCGGTAGGGGATGATGCAGAACGTGCAGAATTTGTCGCACCCGTGGATGATGGGCACATGCGTCGTGACCGAGGGATGGCCCGGCACGAACGGCCCTGCGCAGCCGTCGGAGTCGACGCCCATCTTGTCACCAACGAGTTCGATGAGCGGCTCGAACTGCTGCGGCTGCATGAAGACGTCGACGTAGGGGTAGCGCTTGCGGAGGTCGTCCTGCTTCGGGCCAACCATGCAGCCCATGAGCGCGAGCGTCTTGTCCGGGAAGCGCTGCTTCCACGGCTTGAGCGACGTGAGCATGCCGGTGACGCGGTCCTCGGCCTGCTGCCGCACGACGCAGCTGTTGAGGACGATGACGTCGGCCTGCTTGGGCGTGTCGGCGGACTCGAGGCCGAGCTGCTCCAGGCCCGCCCCCATCCGCTCGGAGTCGGCCTTGTTCATCTGACAGCCAACAGTCCAGATGTAGTAACTCGGCATGGCGCTTACATCAGCAGGCCCGGAACGGGCGTGAGGCGTTGCTCGATGGGGTCTACGGCGAGGCTGAACAGCTCAAGCACCGTTGCGCCGAGCAATGCACCTGCGCCGTCAGGACCGAAGACTGTGAGAACCACACGCCGTCGGCCATCGAGTTCCACTTCCACCTGCCCGAGGTGCATCTCAACGACCTCACCGGTGGCAGTGCGAAACCTGCCTGTCTCGATCGGCGCGATCCCTAGACGCTGCAAGAGGCTTGCAGGCAGAGAGGCATACGTCGCTCCGGTATCCACAAGTGCGTCGATGTCCTCGGTGACGCCGTTTGTGCCGATGATTCGCATGTTCACGGTGAAGGTTCCCATGGTTGCTCGTGACCGCTCATTCGGTGGTGGCGGAGGGAGCGGGATTCGAACCCGCGAGGGAGCTCATCACCCCCAACCCGCTTAGCAGGCGGGCGCACTAGGCCACTATGCGATCCCTCCGCGCCACTCGTCAGGATAACAAATCCACCCTTCTCCGGTCATGCGCCACGCATTGTGCTCTCAGGCTGCGAGATTCCCTCAGTTCACAAACGAAGTGCAACGCCAGACTAAGGTGTTGCCATGGGAGAAATGGTGATGCGCCACGCGCTGCCGGCAGACGCTAGAATGCGGCGCGGAGGTTCCCGTATGCCCGACCTGACCACCGATGAGGTGCGCTCGCTGCTGCGGGCGCTCGACATGACGCCGCTCGACGCCGTAGACCTCGACGAGATCACGAACCGCGTGAACGCCATCAACGAGGCCGCCGCGGCGCTCGAAGACCCCGAGGCCGACGCCGTAGAACCCATCCCCGTCTTCTGGCTCACCGCCGAGGGCGCGGAGGCAGAGGAGGCCGGCGATGGCCGATGACCTCACGCTCCGTTCCGCGACGGAACTCTCCGCGCTCATCACCGGTGGTGAAGTGTCGCCCGTCGAACTGACCGAGGCCTTCATCGCCCGAGCAAGGCGCTTCGAGCGGCTGAACGCCTATATCACGCTCGATGAAGACGGCGCCCTACGGGCCGCGCGAGCCGCTGAGGCAGAGCTGGCGCGCGGCGCAGCGCGCGGGCCGCTCCACGGCCTCCCGGTCGCGGTCAAGGACCAGTTCGATGCAAAGGGATTGCGGACGACGCTCGGCGGCAACATCGTGGACTACGTCGCGGACGAGGATGCGACAGCAGTGGGACGGCTACGAGAGGACGGCGCCGTGCTGCTCGGCAAGCTGAACCTGAGCGAGTACGCGCTGGGCGGGAACGTACAACACCCCTTCGGTGTCCCGCACAACCCGTGGGACGAGACGCGGCAGGCGGGGCAGTCGAGCAGCGGCTCCGGCGTAGCGGTCGCGGCGTCGCTCTGCGCAGCTGCGCTGGGCGGCGACACGGCGGGCTCGATACGCGGTCCGGCGGGCTGGTGCGGTATCGTCGGGCTGCGTCCAACGTGGGGCGCGGTGAGCCGGCACGGCGCGTTTCCGATGGCGTGGTTCATGGACA
>JAPOOH010000190.1 GCA_026713505.1 Chloroflexota bacterium
GGACTTGTCCTCGGATGCCTGCAGACTTACGATTGCTCTTGGAATACGGGCCCTTGGGGGTGACCGGAGGAGGAGTCGATGGTCAAGGTCGGCGACGTGGCGCCTGACTTCACAGCCGAAGCGGACAATGGGATGGAATTTGCGCTCGGTTCGATGCGGGGTCGCAAAGTGGTGCTCTACTTCTACCCGAGGGACAACACGCCGGGCTGTACACAGGAAGCATGCGACTTCCGTGACCTCTCCCCTGCCCTCCCTGACAAGAACGCGGTCGTCGTCGGAGTCAGCACCGACAGCGCCAGGTCTCACCAGAGTTTCAAAAGCAAGTACGCCCTGCCCTTCACCCTGGTTGCCGACCCGGAACGGAAGATCGTCAACCAGTACGGGGTGTGGGTCGAGAAGAAGAACTATGGGCGCTCCTACATGGGTGTGGCCCGCACGACCTTCGTCATCGACGAAGCAGGCATCGTCGAGCGGATGTTCGAGAATGTGAGGGTCAAGGGTCACGCCGGCGCAGTCATTGGATCGCTCTAGCACGGTGTTGCTTCTTGCGATGCGAGGCCGAACGGGCCTCTGGGGGACGCCGTGGCAGGGGGCGTTGGCAGTCGTGGTGACATTGATCTTCCTCAGTACAGCGTGTGCCTCCACCCCTGAGAACGAGCCTGTCCTGCTGGCGGGTGTTGCCACGAGTATCCGGCCGGTCGTTGCGGAACTGGCGGCGCAATTCGAGGCTGATCACGAGATTTCCGTAACGCTCGTGGCCGGCGCGTCCGGTACTCTGGCGGAGCAATTGCGCCAGGGCGCCCCCCTCGACCTGATCATCTCAGCGGACAGCCGGTACACGTCCACCCTCACAGATGAGGGACTGCTGGACCCGGACAGCCTGGCCGTGCTCGCAACCGGCGAACTGGTCGCTATCACGAACAGCGACGACTCCGCAGACGACGCCCCGACGCTGTTGCGCGACAGCGTTGTCCAACACGTGGCGCTGGCGAACCCGGACCTCGCACCATACGGCTATGCAGCGCGACGCTACCTCCAGGACCAGCGGCTGTGGGAAGAAACAGTGGAGCGGGTTGTGTACGGCGAGAACGTCGCGCAAGCATTCCACTTCGTTGCGAGCGGGAACGCGGAACTGGGCTTCGTCCCGCGTTCGCTGTTGGTCGCTTCCGACGCGCGAGGTATACGCGCGCTGGCTCCACTGCCCCCGGCGGCGAGCGCCGGTCTCCAGGTCACCGTGGGTGTCAGTGTGCACTCCGACTCCACCGATGCAGCCGGTAGCTTCATCCAGTCACTGGGAGACGAACGTGCGCTCGAGACCTGGCAACGGTTCGGCTACGCGTTCCATGTTGGTAAGGTTAGCGGCGCGGAGTAACGATGGATTGGGACGCCCTCAGACTGAGCCTGCAGACCGGCCTTGCGAGCACCTTGCTCGCATTGGTTGTCGGCATCCCGGTTGCATGGGGACTCTCGCGCCTACACGGCTGGGCGCACGACCTGCTCTCTACCGCCGTGCTCGTCCCCATGGTGCTGCCCCCCACTGTCCTGGGTTACTACCTGCTACTGGCGGTGGGGCGCAACTCTCCTCCCGGTGAAGCACTGGATGCCTTGTTCGGCTTCAGTTTCGTTTTCGAATGGAGCGGCGCGGTGCTCGCGGCCTTCTTCGTTTCGGCGCCATTCCTCGTACGGACCGCGCAGGCGGGGTTCGAGGCGGTTGACCATACGCTGGAAGACGCGGGGCGCACGCTCGGGCAGACCGAGTGGAGCGTTTTCAGCCGGATAACGCTTCCTCTCGCGTGGCGCTCGGTCATGACCGGCATCAGCCTTGCGTTCGCGCGTGCTATAGGTGAGTTTGGCGCAACGCTCATGGTGGCCGGAAGCATCCCCGGACGCACGCGTACGATGCCCATCGCCATCTATGAAGCTGTGCTGACCGGACGGACGAGCGAGGCACAGGGGCTCGCGCTCACACTCACCCTCGCTGCCAGCGGTCTGCTCGTCGCAGTTGCATTCGGGATGCGACGGGGAGGCGGGAGGCGGTAGTCCTGCAGGAAGGGATAGCGAGCCTCCTTATGCCGACAGACGTATCATATAGAGAGAGATAGGCAGCACTCATGCGGAGGACTGAATGATGCGTGCCGCGGTACACAATATCCGCTGGGGGACGGCGTTTCCCGTTCTCGCATTTGTTGGAGCGATGGCTATCGCCGTCATTGGCGCCTTCATCACAGGAACCGAGATCGGAGCCGTCACAGGGAGAGTCGAATCGGTGTCCGCGCAGTCCGGCAACCTGCTCGGCGACCTGGGCGATCTGTTCCCCTTTGGTTTTGCGTTCAGTGCCGGCATGGTCTCTTCCGTCAATCCGTGCGGGTTCGCGATGCTCCCCGCCTACCTCGGTCTCTACCTCAGCGAGAACGAAACG
This sequence comes from Chloroflexota bacterium, assembly GCA_026713505.1. Taxonomy (GTDB): domain Bacteria; phylum Chloroflexota; class Dehalococcoidia; order Lucifugimonadales; family Australimonadaceae; genus Bin16. The sequence continues at coordinate 2,420 of JAPOOH010000190.1, forward strand.
GCAAGCGCCAGCGCAACCAGCATCGCTTCAAGGCTGCGCCGAGCCCTTCTCGTGGGGGCCACGGTGTCGGTGGGATTCGTGGTTCTCTTCGCCGCCGTCGGCACTCCCATCGGGCTGGGAGCGAGAGGGATAGCGGACGCCTTCCCCTGGATCGGCCTCATCATTGGTGTGCTGCTCGTCCTGGCCGGAGCATACCTCCTCTCGGGGGGCAAGCTCTACAACAATTTCGCGGCAAGCATCTCCGGACGTTTCGGGAATGCGAACAGCAATAGTGTGCGGAGCTACTTCACGTTCGGCCTTGCGTACGGAACCGCCTCACTCAGTTGTACCCTCCCCATCTTCCTGGCGGTTATCGGGGGCACGTTCACCGCCGAGACATTCCTGGACTCGGTGTTGCAGTTCGTCCTGTACGGACTGGGCATGGGCTCCGTCATACTGGCTTTGACCATCGGCATGGCCTTGTTCAAGGGCGCGATGACGGGCGCACTACGGAAGGCGCTCCCGCATGTGGGCACAATAAGCGCCGTGATGCTGCTCGTCGCCGGAACGTTCATCGTCTACTACTGGTTGACGATAGGAGAACTGTTGGAGCGCATCCGGGGCGCATAGCCCTCCGCGTTGCACCCGGCGATGCGCAACGGGTGCTCGTAGACGCAGGTCGGGGCCGGTGGTGGGCACGGCCTCGCCTCATGGCGACGTCTGCTCGCGGGCTGCCCTGCTAGACCTCCTACGAGCGTATGCAAGCCTTAACGCTCCGTTAAGCGCCCGCTTGCCTGGTGGTCATACAATTCTGCAAACGCATGGGGCCAGCCAGCCCTGAACGGAGCAAACTGCATGACGGACCGCTCTGTGTTGGTGGTGGAAGACGAGGAGAACCTCGTAGAGGCGCTCCGTTAC
>JAPOOH010000191.1 GCA_026713505.1 Chloroflexota bacterium
AGGACTGGGTCGCCTTCCTCGAAGGCGCCGAGATCGACAAGGCGGTCATGTTCACCACCCAGGGGCTCGCGGTCGGCATCATCCAGAACCCGGACTACGCCGTCGCCGTCTGCCAGGGCTTCAACGACTACGTCCACGCCGCCTACCGCAAGGTCAGCGACCGCCTGCACCCGATGGGGCTCATCCCCATGCAGAACGTGCCGGCTGCCGTGACGGAGCTCCGGCGCCTCGTGGAGGACCTCGGCCTGCCGGGCGCGATGCTCCCGACGCGCGGGCTGCCCGTGAACCTGGGCCACGAGATGTACTGGCCCGTCTACGAGGAGGCGGAGCGGCTCGGCTGCGTGCTCGCGCTGCACGGCGGCTCCAACCTCAACCTCGGCATGGAAGGCTTCATCGACAACGGGGCTTCCCACATCCTGCACCACCCGCTGCCGCTCATCATCAACTTCGTCTCGTTCTTCCGGCAGGGCGCGATCGACCGCTTCCCGAACCTCAAGATCGGCTTCATGGAGGGCGGCGCCGGCTGGCTCGCGTTCGTGCTCGACCGCCTCGCGCGTGAGGACGAGTACCGGCCCCGCGCGTCGGACCTCGATCCCGTGGAGTGGGTCAAGAGCGGCAACGTGCTCATCGGCTGCGAGGGCAGCGAGGGCACGCTCGGCCACCTCGTCGAGCGCCTCGGGCCGAGGCCGTTCGCCTACGCGTCGGACTACCCGCACGAGGTCGACGCCCTGAAGGCCGAGGAGGAGATCGACGAGCTCGCCCATTACCCCGGCCTCACCGACGACGACAAGGCCGCGGTCCTCGGCGGCAACGCCAAGAGCTTCTTCAGCGTCTAGGCACGGCGTAGGGGCGCCCCGCGTGGGCGCCCTGCCCGGCTTCCTCTCCCGTTGGAAGAGGGCGCGCGTGCTGCGCACGCAGGGGTGAGGGCTCTCGGTAGGTGTGGAGCGGCGTGCCTGATGCAGGGGCGTCCCGTGTGGGCGCCCGCTCGCGCCTAGTCGCCGAGCAGACGGTTGACCGCGAGCGCGATACCAGACGCCATGCCCGCTGTGATTCCGACGCTGGCCAGCATGGTACCCACCACCCAGCGGAGCAGCCTGCTCTCCAGCTGGTGGAGGTCGGCTTTCGTCGCGAGGTGCTCGTACGCGCCTTCGAGATGTGCTACGCGTTGTTCAAGGGATGCGGTGGTGGCCACGGTCCGTTACTCCGTCTCTGATACGCTACCCAAGGTATGGCTTGGCGGCAACGGTGCGTTGCAATTATGTTCCGGAACCTGCAGCGCTGATGTGCCCGCCCTCACCCGCCGCTGCGCGGCGACCTCTCCCCAAGGGAGAGGGGTGTCGGCTCCCCCTCCCCCTTGGGGAGGGGTTGGGGGGGGGGTGCTACCGGCCCCCCCCCCCCCCCCGGCGGCGCCCCGTCCCCCCGCCCCCGCCCCCCGCCGCCCCACCCCTCCCTTGGGGGGAGAGGTCGCCGCGCAGCGGCGGGTGAGGGTGCCCCGTCGTTCCCGCACCCTTCACCGTCGTTCCTGCGGAGGCAGGGACCTCGCTGCCACAGCGGGATGGGGTGGAGCTTGTCATGTTGAGCGCAGCCGAAACATCTCTCGGGGAGAGCGTCCGGGAGTGCGGAGCGTTCCCTGAGAGATTCCTCGACTCCGCTCGGAATGACAAAGAAGCGCCCCCCGGCCCGCCCGTCCGCAGGCGCGCCATCTCTTCGATGGGCTTCTGCGTCGCCGACAGCCCGATGCGCGTGACCGGTCCCTCCGCCAGGTGGCAGAGACGCTCCACCGACAGCGCGAGGTGCGACCCGCGCTTGCTCGGCGCGACCGCGTGCAGCTCGTCGAGGATCAGCGTGCGCGTCGTCTTGAGCGCATGACGCCCGCGTTCTGATGTAAGCAGGATGTAGAGCGACTCCGGTGTCGTGATGAACACGTGCGGGGGCCTGCGCGCGTGGAGCGTCCGCTCCTTCTGCGGCGTGTCGCCGGTCCGCACCGCGACGCGTATCTCAGGCAGCGGCTGTCCCATCTCCTCGGCCAGCACGCGTATCTCGTCCAGCGGCCCAAGCAAGTTCCGCTGGATGTCGTTCGCCAGCGCCTTCAGCGGCGACACGTACACCACCTGCGTCGCATCCGCCAGTC
>JAPOOH010000192.1 GCA_026713505.1 Chloroflexota bacterium
ACCATCTGCATCCTGGACGGCACAAGCACGCAGGGCGCGGTCTCCGACTACTTCACCGAGCAGGGTCTGCGCTACGAAGAACTGACCTTCCAGCAGAACCCCGAACTGCGAGCCGCCTTCATCAGCGGCCAGTGCGACGCCTGGTCCTCCGACAAGTCCCAGCTGGGCGGACACCAGTTCACACTTCAGACCGACGACAGCATCTCCGCAGTCGTGCTCCCCGAGACGCTTTCCAAGGAGCCGCTCGGCCCCAGCGTCCGCGACTACGACTCTGAGTGGGAAGACCTCGTGCGCTGGGTCGTCAACGGCATGATCATCGCTGAGGAGCAGGGCGTCACGTCCGGCAACGTCGGCCAGATGGCCGCCAACCCGCCGAACAACACTGTTGCCCGCTTGCTCGGCGTCGGCTTCGACGGCGGCGCTCCAAGCAACCTCGGCATCGGCCACGGCAAGATCGAGGGCACGTTCATGCAGAACGTCATCAAGGAAGTCGGCAACTACGGCGAGGCCTACGACGCCACGCTCGAAAGGGTCGGACTGACGCGTGCGGGCTCCCCGAACGCCTCCTACCTGGACGGCGGTCTCATCTACGCCCCGCCGATGCGCTAACCCAACGCGCATAGACAAGAACGAGCGGGCAGGAATTGACGGATTCCTGCCCGCTCTTGTCAAATAGCGCCGGTCACACCGCCTGTTAGGGCGAGACCGGCTGGTTCATACAATGCAAGAACGCCTACCCGAAACCCGGCGACGCAGCAGGCTCCCAGCCATGCTCACCAGGCCTGTAGCCGTCGTCGCCGCGGTCGGGGCGGGCATCTGGTACCGAAACAGGTACCGCCACCTCGTGATCAACGTGGCGGTAGGCGGCTTCGCCGCGGCATTCGTCTTCTACATCGCCACTTCCGTCTACGCGGCTAACTTCTTCGACTTCGAATTCCTCCGCGAGCCCTACGGCAGCCCGGACCGGAGCTCGATCCTGCCCGGCCTGAACGTGGAAGCAGGAGACCCCCGTTGGCAAGCCATCCTCAAGGGCGCCGGAAACACGATATCGGTCGTCGTATTCGCCATCGCCGTCTCCACCTTTCTCGGCCTGCTCATCGGTGTGGCGCGCCTCACCCCGAACCCGCTTCTCAGCCGCGTGGCCAAACTCTATGTCGAGGTCTTCAGGAACCTCCCCCTCCTGCTGATCATGTTCTTCTTCGCGTTCGCCATGTTCAGGGAATTGCCCCAGATCCAGGACCGCGCAGGATGGAGCGGCGTGCTCTTCATCAGCAACCGCGGAGTGGCCGTGCCCTGGGTCGAAGCGGGCAATGGCCTATGGCCGTTCTGGTTGATTGCACTTGCCGCAGGCATAGCAACAGGGGCAGTCATCCGGAGCCGACGGATGAGGCTGGAGAACGACACCGGGCAGAGCACGCACCCGAATGGCTGGGGAGCCGCCGCTTTCGCAGGCATAGCGATCGTCAGCTACCTCGCGTTGCTGCTGCCCGTCCGCGTAACGCTCCCGGAGATCTTTCAGGCCGCGTCAGGTTTCTATTCCTATGAGGGCGGCAACGTGCTCAAGCTGGGCTACGTCAGCGCGCTCATAGCGCTCTCGCTCTACTTCAGCGCCTTCATCGCGGAGATCGTCCGGGGCTCCATACAGGCCATCTCCCGCGGGCAAAGCGAGGCTGCGGCGGCGCTCGGTCTCTCCGCTTACCAGCAGCTCACCCTGATCATCCTGCCACAGGCCCTGCGCATCATGATCCCGGCGCTGAACAACGAATACCAGAACGCGAACAAGGACTCGACTCTGGCCCATGCCATCGCCTATGGCGAGATCGTCCTCATATCCACCCGCATCGTGAATAACGAGGGCAGCCTGCTCCAGACCTATTTCTTCATCTTCGTCGTGTTCGTGCTGACCAACCTCGTCATCTCGTTCATCATGAACACCATCAACCGGAACGTGCAGGTCAAATGAGCGCTATCACCGCATCCCAGCCGCCGGTAGCGCGGCGCATCGAATGGGCGCGGGCGAACCTCTTCAATTCGAAGATGAACTCGCTCATCAGCGCCGTCACGATTGCAGTAGGACTCCTCATCGCCTTCCTTGTCTTGAAATTCGTCCTGTTCGACGCGAACTGGGCCCTTGTCTCGCTCAACCGGAGGCTGTTCTTCGTCGGGGGCTATCCGGGCGAAGAACTCTACAGGATATGGATAGCCGTATTCGCTGCTGTCGTACTGGCCTCAGTCTCCTACGGCATCTGGGTCGGCAGGATGCGGCCCTACCTCATCACCGTTGGCATCGTCGCCGTCATCGTGCTCACGTTGGGTCTGGGAACGAACCTCTACATCGAGGAGACGCCGTTCTCCCAAGAGATAACGTCCGGCGGCCAGACCTCTACCATCAGCGGCATAGACCGGGAGTTGATATGGGAGCAGGGCTGGGCGCCGCGCTGGCTCTACGCCTTTTCGCTGGGGCTCGCGCTTCCGTTCGGCGGCACCTGGCTCATCACGGCCGCGCTGCTGATGATGCTGGTCCTGGGCGCGCTGTTTGGCAAGCACGTTCTGAGCCGGTGGAAGGGCAGCCCGGTGCTGCTCCAGTCCATCGGCGCCGGATGGGTGCTGCTGGTACCCGCTGCGGTGCTGCTGCAGCTCGGCGTTTCCATCAACAGCTGGGGGAGCGCGTTCCTGGACATCCTCATCTTCGCGGTGGGGGGCTTCTTCTCATTCTTCATCGGGCTGGTGCTCGCACTGGGGCGCATCTCCCCCTCCCGGGCCATACGCTTCGTGTCGGTTGGATACATAGAAGTGGTCCGCGCGGCGCCTCTCCTGGTATGGCTCCTGTTCGCAACCTTCCTCCAAGACGAGC
>JAPOOH010000193.1 GCA_026713505.1 Chloroflexota bacterium
AGAACATCTCCACGTAGAAGGCGCGCTCCTCCGATGAGAGATGGGGGTTCCGGTCAAGGAAGAGGCCGAAGAAGAGTTCCGGAATCGCGTTCACGATCGGTTCGGCCACGTTGCGCTGGCGGAAGAAGTCGAAGTACCACTGCCGCCCACTCGGGTCCCGGCGCTCCGAGCCGACGCCCTGCGGCGTCGAGTCGATCTGCACCATGCCGGCGACCCGGTCCGGCAGGTCGGCGGCGATGCGCCTCGCGGTCGGCGCGCCCTTGTCGTGCCCCAAGACGACGAAGCGTTCGTGCCCAAGATGGTCCATCAGCGCTACAGCGTCAGCCGCCATCGCCGCGAGGCCGTAGGCAGCGGGGTCGGCGATGCGCTCGGAGTCGCCGTAGCCGCGGCGGTCGGGCGCAACGACGGTGAAACGCTCTGAGAGCGGGGGCGTAATCTTCCCCCAGGTGTGGCGCGTGCGCGGAAAGCCGTGCAGGAGCAGCAACGGGAAGCCGCTCCCTGATGTTTCGTACGCCGTGCGTACGCCGTTGACGGTGGCGAACCGCGCCTCTCCCACGGTACGCCTACGGCCAGACGAAGCTGAGGATGATGAGCAACGCACCGGTGGCGATGACGCCCCCGGCGGCCACGGGCCACAGGATGTAGCCGATGTCCTCAGCGTCGCCGAACGGCCAGATAAGGTCTTTCACGGATCAACTCCTTCGGGGGACTACCACCATCATAGTAGGGCAGGCAGCGCCCCTGTCAACGCGTGCCCGCCTCCGCCTCCCGCATCGCCTCGACCGTGCGCAGGATGCCCTCGCCGAGCGGCACGGTGGCGCGCCATCCGAGCTCTCGCTCCGCGAGTCTTACGTCCAGGTAGATGCGGTGCACGTCGCCCGGCCGCTCATCCGCGTGCTCCGGGCTACCGCCGTAGTCAGTGGCGCCTGCAAGGGCGTCGAACACCTGCGAAACCGTCGTGCCCTCGCCAGTCCCGATGTTGTAGACGGCGTCTCGCTCCTGCGCAAGCGCGAGCACGTTCGCCCGCACAACGTCCTCCACGTACACGTAGTCCCGCTCGTGGGAGCCGTCGCCGAAGATGATGGGTTGCTGCCCGCTCATCATGGCATTGGCGAATATGGCGACTACCCCCGCCTCGCCGAACGGGTCCTGCCGCGGGCCGTAGACGTTGCCGTATCGCAGGACGGTATACCGGATGTCCGATAGAGCGCAGAACGTCTGTACGTACGCCTCGGCTGCCGCCTTCGACGCCCCGTACGGCGAGAGCGGACGCACGGGATGCCCCTCGTCCGCAGGTAGACGCTCCGGTTCGCCGTAGAGCGCGCCGCCCGTGGAGCTGAATACGATGCGCTTCACCCGGTAGGCGGCGCACAGTTGGAGCACGTTCAGCGTGCCGAGGACGTTCACCTCGGCGTCGTGCATCGGATCGCGGACGGACTCGCTGACGCTGGCATGGGCGGCGATATGGAAGACGGCCTCCGGTCGCGCGGCTTCGAACGCGGCCGCGAGCGCCGGGCTGCGGATGTCGATCTCGTAGAGCGCGGCCTCCGGGTTGAGGTTTGCCCGCGTGCCGGTGGCGAGGATGTCCACGACGGCAACCGTGTGCCCATCGGCTATGAGCCTGTCCACGATGTGGGAGCCGATGAAACCAGCCCCGCCTGTTACGAGAACGTTCAACGTCTGTATCCCTCTACGCAGCCCGCACTACCGGACAGTTGCGTCATGTTGCCTCGCGCGCAGGAGTACGGGTCCTTTCCACGCCTCTGGCGGGGCGCGAATCTCCGCGCCAACTGCAACATTCAGCAACATCCACTCCTGCGTTTCCCTTGCGAACCCCCGGCCACCACATCCCCGGGCCAATCTCATGGTAGGAGGGCGCACGAGCACCGGGCAAGGGGGCGATGTCACAGGGCACCTTCACACCAAGAGACCCGTGCACAGCCTCGTCACACCCCACGCACTCAGGGCCCTCACCCTAACCCTCTCCCTCAGGAGAGGGGACCGGACACCTGTCTCACCTCCGATCGCACCTCCAAACCGGGCGACTTCCGACCCACGCGGGAACGGTGGTACGAGAACGTTCACAGTTTCACAGTCGATAGTAGCGCTGGGCGTTCCGGTTGAGTATCGCTTCCTTGGCGGTGTCCGTGAGTTCTTCGCTTTCCCGCACCTCCTGGATCTCGCGCTTGCACATCTCCGTGGTGACCTCGTGCGGGAAGTCGCTGGAGTACAGGAAGGCGTCCGGGCTGTAACGGGTCGCTGCGAATCCGAGCGCGGGCTCCTCGCCCTCGCACCCGATATAGAGCCGGCCCTCGCGGATGTGCCGCAGGATGTACTCGCTGGGAATCTCGTCGCCGTGCGGGCCGTATTCACCCTCGGGGTCGTGCTC
>JAPOOH010000194.1 GCA_026713505.1 Chloroflexota bacterium
AACATGACAAGCACCGCTATGCGCCAACGGGGCTCCGGAGCGTTGAAACCGGGCGTTTGACAAGCGGGTTCCCGTCGCTAGACTGTACCTCACAGTTGGCGCGGAACTGTGACGATGAAGAACATCACTGTGGCTGTGGATGACGAGACCTATCGCGCCGCCAGGATACGAGCGGCGGAACTAGGCACGTCCGTTTCCGCGCTCGTGCGCGACTATCTGCGCACGCTCGCCGGCGTAGAGCCCGCGAAACGCGGCGAGGAGATCCACCAGGAGACCGAGGGAGAGCGCAGGGGCAGGCTGCTGCGCGAGGTCGTGGCAGGCTTCGACGTCCGGGACCGGAAGTTGCCCGGCGCGGACGCGCTCGCGAACCAGGGCGTGTACGAGAAGGCCGCCGCCCGCGTGGAAGCCGAGCGGAGACGCCGCCGCGCGAGCGAGCGGGGTCCGCGTTCTTAACGAACGTTTCACGATCCGTTAACGCATCTTTCCACCATCGCGTGCTTTGATAGGCAACGTGATGGAATGGCGCGCCTCGAAAATCGAGTATCTCTCAGGAGTCGTCTGACATGGAAACAACTCAGCAAGAGGCCTTGAGGGAGCGGCTGGAGAAGGAAGCGGCCGAGATCGTGCGGGAGTTCGAGGGCAGGGTGTTGCCTGAAGAAGTGCACCGCACGTTCTACGCCTCCGTCGAACGGTTCTCCGATGCACGCATCAAGGAATTCATCCCGCTGTTCGCCGGCATCGCCACGCGCCAGGTGCTGCGCAGCGGGGAGTAGGAGACAGCCCGGCGCTCCACCCCATCCTGGCCTTCCCCCATCAAGGGGGAAGGGATCAAGCAGGGCGCACACAAGGGACGCCTCTATGCCAGATTCCACTCCCGCAGGGCCCTCACCGCGCACTGAAGCGCGTTCCCTCTCCCCTCAGGAGAGGGAACCGGGCCCCGGTCGAACCCCAGGCCGCACGCTCATCCGGAGTGATGCAGGTACGGCCCTCCCCGGGACCACGTGTCAGGCGGTGGGGGTTACGCCCATGCTCGCGAGCATCGTCCGCACCTTCCCCTCGACCTCGTCGCGGATGCGCCGGACCGTTTCGATGGGCTGTCCCGCGGGGTCGTCCAGTCCCCAGTCCTCGCTGGGGACGAACACGGCGGGGCACGCCTCGTCTATGGCGCATCCCATCGTGTACGCATAGTCCGCCTCATCCACCATCTGCTGATCGATCACCTTCGGGTACTGCCCCGCCAGGGGGATGCCCCGCTCCTCCATCGCCTGCGCCACGACGGAGTTGAGCGTGCCGCCGGGCAGGGTGCCTGCGGAGCGGGCGTCGACGGCGCCGCCGGAGAGGGCGCGCGTGAAGGCCTCCGCCATCTGGCTCCGTCCCGAGTTGTGCACGCAGACGAACAACACCTTCACGACTGATCTCCCGTCCCTGATCTCATGCTGTCCGACTCACTCCCATCCCGGCCTTCCCCATCAAGGAGGGAAGGATCAGGCACTCTCGGCGCGCAGCAGGCGGTAGCAGAGGGCGGCCAGGGAGGTTCCCGTGATTGGACCCACGACGTATATCCACATGCTGTCCAGCTCGCCCACGACGAGCGCGGGGGCGAACGAACGGGCCGGGTTCATGGACGCGCCGGAGATGGGACCGGCGAAAATCGCCTCCAGTCCCACGGTCGCGCCGATGGCGATGGCGGCGGCCTGGCCCACGGCGCGCACGTCGGTCGCGACTGCCATGATGACGAACATCAGGATGAACGCGAGCACCGCTTCCAGGGCCAGCGACTGCACGTCGCTGCCCGACGGTAGCGTCGCGCCCATCGAGCCGACGCTGCCGAATATGGCGAGGAGGATGAGGCTGGCGGCCGTCGCTCCGGTCAGCTGCGCCGCCCAGTAGAGCGGGGCCATCCGAACTGGAAAATGACGGGCGAGCGCGAATGCGAATGTCACGGCGGGGGTGGTGTGCGCACCGGAGATGTGGCCGGTCGCGTAGATCATGGCGGCCACGGCCAGCCCGAACACGATGCCGATGCCGAGCGTGCCGATGTCGCCGCCGTTGAGTTCGTCGATGATGATCGCGCCCGTCCCGGCGAACACGAGGACGAACGTGCCCACGGCCTCCGAGGCGAGCCGGCGTAGCGTTGGGGCATTCAGCATGCGTCGATGATAGACGCGGGTGGGACGCGATTCGGTTAACGTTCGGCTAACGGCGCGGCGGCCCTCACCCGCCGCGCCAGCACGTCGACCTTTCCAGGGAAGGCAGGCGGTTTGACCTGCCTGCGCTGAGAGGGTAGGTTGCCGTCAGTACACGCGCGCGAGGCAGGATGGCTTCACAGACCCCCAGAAACGACCTGAAGTACCTGCTGCTTACGCTGTACCTGCCCTCCATCTCCATGGGGCTGGGGCTGGGGCTCACCGTTCCTGTTATCCCGGAGCTGGCCCAGCAGATGGGCGTCGAACTGGAGGGAGCGGCGCTCGTGTTCGTGTTCCAGTTGCTTGGAACGCTGGCCGCGCCGTTGCCCACCGGCTTCCTCATCGACAGACTCGGACGACGGCGCGTGCTGCTCGCGGGGCCCATCATCACCGCCGTGGCGTCGCTGCTCGTTGCGAAGGTTGCGCTGGAAGGCGCGGACGGCTCGTTCGTGGAACTGCTCATC
>JAPOOH010000195.1 GCA_026713505.1 Chloroflexota bacterium
CACGAGCATCAGGTGGTTGTCCGTACCGCCGGAGACGATGCGCAGACCTTCACCCTCCAGCGCCCCCGCCATGGCGCGGGCGTTCTCCACGATCTGGTGACCGTAGGCGCCAAAATCCCGCTGCAGCGCCTCGCCGAAGCAGACCGCCTTCGCCGCTATCGCGTGCATGAGGGGCCCTCCCTGCGCATACGGGAATACGGCGCGGTCTATGCTCCGCCGGTGCTCCTCCGTGCTGAGGATGAACGCGCCGCGCGGGCCGCGCAGCGACTTGTGTGTCGTGCTGGTCACAACCGACGCATGCGGCAGCGGCGACGGGTGCGCACCTGCGGCGACCAGCCCGGCTATGTGCGCCATGTCCACCATGAGCACCGCGCCCACTTCCTCCGCGATCTCCGCGAACCGTGCGAAATCTATGGTGCGCGGGTACGCCGTGTACCCCGCAACGATGACCTTGGGCCTGACCTCACGCGCCTGCGCCGCGATAACGTCGTAGTCCAGCTGCTCCGTTTCCGGGTCGAGTCCGTACGCGACGAAGTTGTAGAGCTTCGCCGAGAAGTTGACGGGGCTGCCGTGGGTGAGGTGACCACCCTGGTCCAGCTGCAGGCCCATGATGGTGTCGCCGATGTCGCAGAGCGCGGCGTACGCCTCCATGTTGGCGGTGGCGCCCGCGTGGGGCTGCACGTTGGCATGCTCCGCCCCGAACAACTGCTTCGCCCGATCGATGGCGAGCTGCTCGGCGATGTCCACGAACTCGCAGGAGCCGTAGTAGCGCCTTCCGGGGTAGCCTTCCGCGTACTTGTTCGTCAGGGGTGAGCCCTGCGCCTCCATAACCGCGCGGCTCGCGTAATTCTCGGAAGCGATGAGAACGATGTTCCGGCGCTGCCGGTCAGACTCTTTGCGGATGGCCTCCGCGATCTCGGGGTCTCGCTCTATCAGCACACTCACGACATTGCCACCTCTCTCCAGGATGCGGGAAACAGGCCACCCGAGCGCACAGGAGCGCTCACGGACGTTGGCCACGTTCTTCAGGAACAGGATATGCCCGCATCCGAACGGCGGCAAACCGCTGGTGACGCGTCAGACTGGCGGGGATTGACCCTTGCCCGAACCGACCCTATAGTCGTCAGCGCAGGCTCTGTCGCGGCGCCGGAGACGCTCGCACAGAGCGCTGCCAACCCCGACGCCGAGGAGACGCACGAAGAGGCGAAGCAGCTCCGATCATCCATCCACCGAGGCGCCGATCGCCCGTTGATCAACGGGCGCCGCGGTGCCGGATCGAGCTTCCCACCACGGCTCCGCATCCGCTGACCGGCTCTTGAGGGCATGCGCACCTGACTCCATCCCACCTCATCCGCTCCGGCTGCGGCGCAAGCTGACAGACCCCTACGGCAGACGCCCGCCTGTCAACGCCGCGAAACAGCTTCCGTGCGGCAGGCAAGACCAGAGGAGACATCAGAAGGAGAACACCAATGCCAGAATTGCAGGGCACACAGAGTGAGCAGAACCTGAAGCACGCTTTCGCAGCCGAGGCGCAGGCTAACCGGCGATACCTGTACTTCGCCCGCCGCGCCGACATCGAAGGTTACCCGGAGATCGGAGGGCTCTTCCGCGACATCTCTGAGGCAGAGACCGGCCATGCCTTCGGTCACCTCGACTTCCTGAAGGAGATCGGCGACCCCACGACCGGCGAGCCCATAGGCAGCACGGAGGACAACCTCAGGGCCGCTGTAGCAGGCGAGACCTACGATTACACCGAGTTGTACCCCGGTTTCGCTCGCACGGCCCGCGATGAAGGCTTCGACGAACTCGCAGAGTGGTTCGAGACCCTGGCCCGCGCCGAACGCGCCCACGCCGGCCGGTTCATGAGGGGCATCGAGAATCTCTCCCAGTAGAGTCCAACCAAGAGTAAGAGAAGCGCCCCCGGGGTCAAGGCCTCCGGGGGCGCTCTTCATATCCGCGGTCTGCCCACGCAGCGGCTACGCCAGGTCGTAGCGGTCCAGGTTCATCACCTTGTTCCACGCGCTGACGAAGTCGCTGACGAACTGCTCCTGCCCGTCGTCGCATCCGTAGACTTCAGCGAGAGCCCTGAGCTCCGAATTCGAGCCGAAGACCAGGTCCACCCTGGTGCCCGTCCACTTCACGTCACCGCCCTGGCGGTCGCGTGCCTCGAACACGTCCTGCGACGAAGAGGTCGGCCCCCACTCGGTGCTCATGTCGAGCAGGTTCACGAAGAAGTCATTGGTCAACGTCCCCGGCCGGTCGGTGAGGACGCCGTCGGCGGACCCCCCGGTGTTCGCGCCCAGGACGCGCAGCCCGCCGACGAGCGCTGTCATCTCGGGAGCGGTGAGCGTCAGCATGTACGCGCGCTCCACCAGCAACTCTTCCGGCTTCCCTGCCTGCCCGGCCTGCACGTAGTTGCGGAACCCGTCTGCGGGGGGCTCCAGCACGGCAAACGATTCGACGTCCGTCCACTCCTGCGACGCGTCGGTGCGGCCCGGTGAGAAGGGGACCTGCACGTCTTGACCGGCGTTCCGGGCAGCTTGCTCGACGCCCGCGCACCCGGCCAGGACGATCAGGTCGGCGAGGGAGACTTGGTTCCCGCCGCTGTTGAATTCGGCCTGGATCCCCTCCAGCGACTGCAGCACGCCGCTGAGCGAAGCGGGGTCGTTCACTTCCCAGTCCTTCTGCGGCGCGAGGCGGATGCGCGCGCCGTTCGCACCGCCGCGCTTGTCGGTGCCACGGAACGACGCTGCCGACGCCCAGGCGGTCGAGACCAGCTGGGAAACGGACAGCCCGGAGGCAAGGACCTTCGCCTTGAGGTCGGCGACGTCCTGCTCCCCGATCAACTCGTGGTCGACGGCGGGGACGGGGTCCTGCCAGAGCAGCGCCTCTTCAGGGACCAGCGGGCCGACGTAGCGGCTGCGGGGGCCCATGTCGCGGTGGATCAGCTTGAACCACGCCCTGGCGAAGGCGTCCTCAAAGACCGCGAAGTTCTCGAGGAAGCGCTTCGAGACCGCTGCATACTCGGGGTCCGTCCGCAGCGAGAGGTCCGTCGTTAGCATGATGGGAGCGTGTTTCTTGGAAGGGTCGTGTGCGTCCGGCACGGTGGCGACCGAGGCCGCATCCGTCGGGGTGAACTGCGACTTGCCGGCCGGGCTCTTCGTCAACTCCCACTCGTGCCCGTGCAGGTTCTCGAAGAAATTGTTGTCCCACTTCACCGGGTCGTTCGTCCAGGCGCCTTCCAGGCCGCTGGTGATCGTGTCGCCGGCCTTGCCGCTGCCGTAGTTGTTCTTCCAGCCGAAGCCCTGCTCGGAGATGCCGGCGCCCTCCGGCTCGGGGCCGACGTGGAGGGAATCGGGCGCGGCGCCGTGCGCCTTGCCGAACGTGTGCCCGCCGGCGATCAGCGCGACCGTCTCCTCGTCGTTCATCGCCATGCG
>JAPOOH010000196.1 GCA_026713505.1 Chloroflexota bacterium
CGAGTTCCAGATGACGAAGATTTGCGAGATGGCCGGGGTGGACGTGTTGTCGGTCGGCGATAGCCTGGGCCGGAACATGCTCGGGCACGACCACGTCGATGAGTGCACCGTGGACGACATGATCCCCTTCGCGCGGGCGGTCGTACGTGGCAGGGAGCGGGCGATCGTCAGTGTGGACATGCCCACCGTGCCCTCCGCCGCCGGAGTGGAGGCCGTGGCCGCCGCGGCCAAGCGCTTCAAGGAAGAGGCGGGCGTGGACATGTGCAAGATCGACATCCGGACGCATGAGGAAGAGCTCTTCGATGAGGTCTACGCCGTGCGGGAGGTCGGCCTGCACGCCTACCCGCAGATCGGCTTCCCGACGCAGGGCGCTGGCCGGGGGATTCAAACCGGCGCAGAGGTCCACGAGTACATCCAGAAGTGGGCGCACAAGATCGAGGAAGCGGGCGCCGCCATGATCGACCTCACGAACGTGACGCCGGACATCTATGCCGACGTCTGTTCCAGTCTTCGCATACCGGTCATCGGGGGGCAGGCCCCTCCGGAGGCCGACGGCAAGATACAGGTGATGGTGAGTGGCACCGGCTACTCCCACGCCACGATCGGCCGCGAGGACGGGCGCCCTGACGGCGCGAAATTCATGTACGACGTGATGAAGTCGATCATCGACAGCATCCACGCAGGTAACTGGACGACGCGTCAGTAGGGCAGAGTCCTATCGAGTAGGGACCGGGCCGGAGGCCCACTCCACGGAGGAGCTTTAAGGCGCTTGGTCCCGGTTCGGCTGGTCGTCTTCAGGTCCGGGTGGGGGAGACGCTGGTGATACCGCCAGGAACGCCGCCCCCAGGAGCAGCACGCCTCCTATGATGCCGAACGCCGCTGGTATGCCCAGCGGCGCGGCGATCGCGCCCACGAGGAGCGGTCCCGCCAGCTGGCCGAAGTTCATCATCGCCTGCCATGTGCCGAGGAAGTAGCCGCGCTTCTCCGTCGGGGCCAGGTCCATCGCGTACGTCTGCAGGGTATTCATTCCCGTGACCTCGCCGACGCCGAACACGCCCGCGACCACCAGCGCCATCAGCAGCGCCTCCATGCCGGAGGTGAGGAACATCCCCGCCGCCATTGTCAACAGTCCGGCCAGCAGGACCGGCTTGCGTCCCCACCAGTCCGTCAGCCCGCCCGCGGGCATCGCTATCAGCATCGAGATCAGGCCGGACATCCCGATCGCCGCGCCGATCTCCTGGACGCTCAGCCCGACCTCCTCTGCCTGTACAGGGAAGTAGGTGCGGAACGCCCCCGGCCCCGCCGTGACGAGCCCCACCGCAAGCGTCACCACGCTCAGCGTCAGGAAGTTCCGTGTCATGAACACGGACACGTCCACTCGCGGGACCCGGCGTCGCGGCTGCTCAGCCTGGGATGCGGACTCCACGGGTGCCGGGGCGGGGGCCTGGCGCGTTTCCCGTATCAGGAACCACGTGACCGCTACTATGAACACCTTTGTCGCCGCGCTGAAGATAGAGACCGCGCGGATGTCGAACGCCGCCGCGAGCACGCCTCCGGCCAACGGCCCCGCCAGTATGCCCAGACGCATGGACGTGTTCCGCAGCGCGACCCCGCGCCCGCGGTTGGTGACGCGGGTGAAGTCCGCGAGCAGCGCCGCCGAACCAGTGACCCACACCGCTACTCCGAAACCGGAAACGAATTCCAGCGCCAGGAAGACCCCGTAGCTGTCCGTGAACGCCTGCGCCGCTGCCGCTCCTCCGTGCAATACCGCGCCTGCAACGACAACCGGGCGTCGTCCCAGGCGGTCAGCCAGGTTCCCGGCCAGCGGTCCACCGACGATCCGAGGGGCCGCGCTGACCGCCGATACCAGGCCGACGAGGACCACTGAGGCGCTCAGGTCGAACGCCAGCAGCGGCCGCGCCATCCACAGTGCTCCCGTCCCGAAGCCCCACAGGAAGAACGCCGTGAACACCGGCATCGCTTCCTTGCTCAGAAGCCCCGGTGTCTGCTCCGTCTCCCGCTCCTCGGCCATCGTCCTCCGGCTGGCGCATGGATCATTCGGTCAGTGCATGCGCCCATGGCCTATGTTAGCCCGCTTCATGCGCGGGGATACGGATGCCGATTTCCGCCGGAATTCGATGCAGGATGTGGTTAGACACGCCTCGCTATGCTATGCTGCTCGCGCCTTTCGTAAGAGTGGCATTACTGGAAGAGTCCCTTTGACCATACGGGGTCGGGGATGCAAACGACATCTGAGGAGGAGTTCCCCATGAATACCAACAATGAGCACGGGCACCTCGTTGGAAGAAGGTGGCGGCGCCTCCTGTTTGCGGGGGTGCTGTCTGTGCTGATGGGGGCGCTCGTCGTAGCTTGCGGCAGCGACCCCACGGCGACGCCCGTACCCCAGGCGACGGCGACCCCGACACCCGAACCGCAGATACAGTTCCCTGAACGTGAGATCGAGTGGATCGTGGGATGGCCGGCCGGAGGCGGTTTCGACCTGGCTGCCCGCACCATCGGGGACTTCATGGGCAAGGAACTGGGCGTGGACGTCGTGGTCCGTAACCACACGGGCGCTGGCGGCAGGCGTGCGGTCGACGCCGTGCGGAGGGGCCAGCCCGACGGCTACACGATCTCGATCATGAACATGCCCATGCAGTTGATGGCCGAGAAGCTTGACCCCGCCGGAGCGGACTTCGAGGGCTTCGAGTGGATCGGCCAGGCGGTCCGTCAGGAGAACATCGTCCAGGCGCCGAAGACCGCATCGTTCAACACTCCGGAGGAAGTGGCAGCGGCGGAGCCGCGCATTTGCATGCCGGGGCTTGCCGGTCACAACTTCCTCGTTGCAGCGGTCTCCACAGAGGTCATGGGCATCCCGTGGAAGGTTGTCTCCGGCTTCCAGGGAGGCGCGGACACGAGAGCAGCCATGCTGCGCGGAGAGTGCGACATCTCCTGGACCGTGGCGAACCCGCAGGTCGTCGCGTCGATTTCCCCTGAAGACGACTTCAAGGGACTGTGGGTCTACTCGGATGAACGGCTTGACTGGGCTCCGGACACTCCGACGGTTGCCGAACTGGGCTACCCCGAGCTCGGTGGCCCGAAGCTGCTCAACAGCGGACTGGTGGCTGCGCCGGCTGGGACGCCGCCCGAGATCATCAATCTGATCGAGGACTCCTTCCAGAGGGCCCTGCAGGACGCCGACGTCATTGCGCGGCTCAGGGAAGGTGGCATGGAGGTCCTCCCGATGACCGGCCAGGCAACGGACCAGGCGGTCGGCGGTATGGATTCCCTGCTGACTGAGTTCACCGATGTCGTGAGAGACCGGCAGGAGGCGCAATAGGGGTGGTACTGCCTTCCAGAAACCTTCCGGAACGCCCCGCGGCCCGCTGAGTTCGAGGTAGCTCGGTATGCTCGAGGCGTTCCTGGAAGGACTGTCGCAGCTGGGGCAGCCGGTAGCGATCGCGGCTGTGGTGTCGGGCACCATCGTTGGCGTGCTCTTCGGCGCGATACCCGGCCTCGGCAGTGTAATCGCCATGGCCGTCCTGCTGCCGTTCACGTTCGGTTGGGATGCCTACGTCGCCATGTTCCTGTTTGCGGGGATTTTCGGCACGGCGAGCACGGGCGGCGCCATCCCGGCGATCCTGCTCAACACCCCGGGCACCATCGCGAACGTCTGCACCACGCTCGACGGCCACCCCATGGCGAGGCGAGGCGAGGCCGGAAGAGCCCTGGGCCTCGCTGCCGCAGCCTCGGGGTTGGGTACGCTCTTCAGCATCCTCGTGTTGGCCATGCTGCTCCCCGCGGCGAAGGTGTTGATTCTGGCCTTCGGCGCGCCCGAGTTCTTCTGGCTGGTCATCCTGGGTCTGGTCGCCGTTACGCTCGCCTCCAGGGACAACCTGGTCAAGGGACTTGCGGCCGGAGGCGTGGGGATCCTGATGAGCCTGATCGGCCTGAGCCTCGTCTTCGGCCAGGTCAGGTTCGCCCTGGACAGCGAGTTCCTCTACGACGGCCTGCCCGTCGTGCCGCTCGTCGTCGGTTTCTTCGCCCTGAGCGAGCTCATGGTGTACACCTCCCGGGGCGGCTCCATCGCGACGGTAGGCGAGGGTTTGGCGAAGCCGGGGGTCCGTCAGACCGTCGGTGGAGCGCTGGAGGTGTTCCAGTACAAGCGAGTGCTGCTGCGAGGGTCCATCATCGGGACCGTGCTGGGCGCCGTGCCGGGTGTGGGTGGCGCCGTCGCCAACTTCCTTGCGTATACCACCGCCAAGCAGGCGTCCAAGACGCCCGAGCTGTTCGGCACCGGGTACGCCGGTGGCATCGTGGCCTCCGAGTCCGCCAACGACGCGAAGGACGGCGGGATCCTGTTGCCCACGCTCACCTTCGGCATACCGGGCAACGTCGAGATGGTGATCCTTATGGGGGCCTTTGTCCTCCATGGGATAACGCCCGGACGGCAACTGCTTGTCTACAACCTGGATATCGTCTGGGCCATCATCCTGGGAGTCATAGCGGCGCAGATACTGACCACGATCATCGTGATCAGCGGTGGCGGCTTCCTGGCCAGGTTGAGCCTCATCCCGGTGCGCTACCTGGCCCCTGTCGTGGCTGTCGTGTCCTTCCTCGGCGTCTATGCCATCCGCAGCAACCCCTGGGACCTGCTGCTCGCCGTCGTCGCGGGGTGCATCGGCTACCTGATGCGCAGGGCGGGATTCCCGCTCATCACATTCGTGATCGGCTTCGTTCTGGGGAACACGGCGGAGAGGTCGTTCGTGCAGTCCCTGCAGGTCTCGGAGGGAAGCTACACCATCTTCTTCTCCAGCCCCATCTCGATCATCATCATCATCGCCATACTCGTCTTTGCCGGCTCCCCGCTGATCAAGTACTGGTTCGATAAGTACACAGCCACCAGGAAGGCGAAGCTGGCAAGCTGATGAAGACCGTGCGGCCGCCCGTGCTCATAGTCAACGTGCTCCTGCTCGTCCTCGCGGGCACGATCGTGATCGCGTCGCTGCAGTACGACTTCCGCCAGCGGATCGTACCGCTGGTCATCGGCATCCCCACCCTGTTCATGCTCGTGGTGATACTGCTCAGCGAGTTCTCGCCCCGGCTGAACCGCATATTGGCCATGGCGAACCTGGGCAGCGAACAGGACGCATTCAGCGGAGACGTTACCGCCAGTTGGAGTCGCATCTTCGTTATCGCGGGCTGGCTCGTCGCGCTCAGCGTGGCCCTCTTTGTCCTCGGCTTCTACGTGGTGGTGCCGCTCTTCCTGTTCGCGTTCTTCATGGTCGAGGCGAAGACTCCCGCCGTCATCGCCGTCCTGGCGAGCCTGGTGGTCTCCGTGGTGCTGTACGTCGCGTTCCCTTACTTCCTCGGCATAGAGATATGGCCGGGGATCATGCCGAAGGTCATGCACGGCGTCTTTGGAGGAGGGCTGATTCCGGAACTGTAGGCCGCACTTTGGCTGGCGGAGGCATCCGTCGGCAGGGGGAAAGGGAGGCTGACATGGCAGGCATCGTCGACGCTGATACCCACGTTATCGAACCCGCGGACATCTGGGCCTCGATCCCGGAATCGATGTACGCGCGGAGGCCCGTACCGGTCTCGGTCCCCACGGACACGCTGTACAAGGAGAGCAACGCTTTCTGGCTGATCGACGGGAACATCATCCCGAAGCCCGGCGGGCGCGGCGGCATCTTCCTGCACACCCCTTCGCTGGCCGTGCGCGAACAGAAGCGCGAGGACATCCCGCTGGGATGCCGGGAGCTGACCGACCCGCTGGGGCGTGTCGCCGAGATGGACAAGCTGGGGATAGACGTTCAGATCGTGTACCCCACGCTGTTCATCATCTACCTGACGGACGACCCGGCACTTGAGGTGGCCCTCTGCCGAGCGTACAACCGCGGGATGGCGGCGGCGCGCGAGATGACTCACGGCCGCATCAGGTGGGTGGCCGTGCTGCCGTTGCGGTCCATCGACGCCGCGATAGAGGAGGTGGGCTTTGCGAAGGAGCATGGCGCCGTCGGCGCCCTGTTCCGCGGCATCGAGAAAGACCTCTCCCTGGCCTCGCCGTACTTCTACCCCGTCTACAGCGAACTGGAGCAGGCAGACCTCCCCGTGTGCGTGCACACCGGGGCCGGGTGCCCGTCCTGGACCGGCATCACCGACGTCGCGTTGAGCGCGACGTTCCCGCACGTCCGGTCGCTGCCCATCTTCGGCTTCCGCGACATCGTGGCGAACAGGCTCCCGGAGCGCTTCCCCTCGTTGCGGTTCGGCTTCATCGAGGCGGGCGCATCCTGGGGACCCTACCTGTTGCACCAGCTGCACCGGTGGGCGAGGACCCCCAGCGAAGAGTGGGGCCCTCAGCTCTTCCGGGACTATCGCCTGTTCGTCGCCTGCGAGGCAGACGAGGACATCCCCTATCTGATCAGCCACATGGGGGAGGACAACATCGTCATCGGGTCGGACTACGGCCATCAGGACCCGTCCGAGGAGCGCCAGATGGAACAGGCCGTACGCGGTCGCGGCGACCTCGCCCCTGCGGTCGCGGACAAGATCCTCTGCGACAACGCTCGCCGCCTGTACGCATTACCATTCGAGTAGACGCCGCCTGAGCAGGATGGTTGCCTGGCGGGCTGACCGTGTCGATAGGAGACGCCATGAGTGACGTGGGAGTGATCGGGCTCGGCAACATGGGAGGCGCGATGGCAAGGAACCTGCTCAGGGGCGGGCACCTTGTCACCGTGTACGACGTCGTTGGCTCGCTGGTCGAGGCGCTGGTCGGCGACGGCGCGCGCGCGGCCGCGGACCCGAAGGAGGTGGCCGAGCACGCCGACGTTGTCGTCGTCATGGTGGTCAACGACAAGCAGACGACCGACGTGGTCGCGGGCCCTGACGGCGTCCTCGAAGGGGCGCGCCCCGGTGCAACGGTGGTCCTGTGCAGCTCGCTGCAGCCGAGGACGGTTACCGCCCTCGGTGCGCTGGCGGAAGCCAGGGGCGTGAGCGTCCTGGACGCGCCGGTCACGGGAGGCCAGCAGGGCGCCATCGACGGGACGCTCGCCTTCCTCGTGGGGGGCGACGACGGAGCGGTAGAGCGCGTGACGCCGGTCCTGGAGTCGATGGGCGACCACGTCGTCAACGCCGGGCCGCTCGGCACCGGCCAGGTGGTGAAGAACGTCAACAACGTCCTGCTCTGGACGACGCTCTCCGCGACCCGTGAGGCCCTGCGGTTCGCCGCCGAGCACGGCATGAGCGCCGAGGCGGTGCGGGAAGCGCTCCAGTTTTCCCCCGGCTACAACCGGTGGGTCAAGGACTGGGGGAACCTGGGGCCGACGCCCTGGGTGCACAAGGACCTCGAAACGACCCTGGCGATAGCGAATGCCCAGAACGTCCAGATGCCCGTCGCGGCGCTCTGCTTCGAGCTCTTGAAGGACTGGCCCGCGGTGCGGATGGACTAGGACCGCTTCGTTGGAGGAGTGCGACGCGACTGGCCGAGGGAAGACGAGGAGGCGCTCATGACGCAGATAATCGACGCAGACACGCACATCGCTGAACCGCCCGAGATGTGGGAGCACATGGACCCGGACTTCTACGGCCGCAGGCCGCTGCTCATCCAGATTCCGGACGACACGGTCTACGGTCACTTCAACGCGACGTGGCTCATAGACGGCAGCATCACGCCCAAGGCCGCGGGCCGGGCCAGCAACATCCTCGTCACGCCCACGGCCCAGGAATTCGTCCAGAAGCACCTCGACGTCACCTCCCGCGACATGTCCGACATGGACCTGCGCTACAACCACATGGACGTCATGGGCACGGACGTACAGGTCGTCTACCCGACGCTCTTCCTGGCCTGGCTCACCGACGACCCCACCCTGGAGGTTGCTCTCGCGCAGGCGTACAACCGCCACCTCGCCGCCATCTCGGACGCTTCGGAAGGGCGCATCCGCTGGGCGCTGGTGCCCCCGCTGCGGAACATCGACGCCACGATACGAGAGATGCGCTTCGCCGCCGAACACGGGGCCGTCGGCCTCTTCTTCCGCGGCATCGAGAAGGACCTGATGCTGGACGACCCGTACTTCTTCCCGGTGTACGAGGAGGCGCAGGCGATGAACCTCACCATCTGCGTGCACCAGGGACAGGGCTCGCCCGCGCTGAACAACCTGGTCGACATCCGCCGAAGCTCAAGCTTCACGCACGGTCGGCTGCCGCCGCTGTCGGCGTTCCGCAACCTCGTCGCGAACAAGACCCCGGAGCAGTTCCCCGGGCTGCGCTTCGGCTTCATCGAGACGGGCGCCTCGTGGGTGCCCTTCGTCTTCCATTGCCTGCGGACGCTCTCGACCGAGGAGCCATGGCAGTGGGGCCCCCGGCTGTTCGAGCGGTACAACATGTGGGTCTCCTACGAGGTCGACGAGGACCTCCCGTACCTGGCCGACTACATCGGCGAGGACCACATCGTGGTGGGCACGGACTACGGCCACCACGGGCGGGAAGGGGTCATCGCGGACCCGTCGGCGCAACTCCACATGGTCAAGACCCTGCGCTCGCGGGAGCAGTACCCGTCCGCGCTGGTGGACAAGCTGCTGTCCCACAACCCGTCCGCCCTCTACGGCATATAGCCAGGCGCCCCGTCGGTAGTGGGGCACACGGTCAGGCGTTCAGGAGCCTGCGGTACCTGCCGTTCTGCAGGAAGTCGATGTACTCGCGGAGGCCCGCCTCCATGTCGTACTCCGGCGCGAAGCCGAAGTCCCGGTTGGCGGGCGAGTCCGGGTCGACGGGCCCGCCGCGCACCTCCGGCTCCGGCGCCTCGATCGACGAGCCGGGGATGAGTCGCATGATGACCTGCGTGATCTCGTACATCGTCAGCTCCTCCTTGGACTGGAGGCGGTAGACGTTGGACGGCAACTCGTCCGCGAGCGTCGCCATCATCTCCCCGCGTCCCGCGTCGGAGGCGTACATCACCGGCACCGTCCGGATGGGCGGCGTCGGGTTGAGCTCGCGCGGCGTCGACACCGCGGCGGCGTCCCACGCGTCGAGCACCACCGGCTCGCCGCGCAGCGACTTCTCGACGATGGGCTTGACCGCGCGGCCGAAGCCGCCCGCGAAGTCGTACCCCGGCCCGAACAGCTGGCCGGGGTAGATGACGACGATGTCCATGCCGTACAGCCCGCGGTAGTCGTTGCAGAGCAGCTCCGTGGCGACCTTGTGGCTCGTGTACGGGTCCGGCATGAGCTTCACGTTGCCGGAGGACGAGGCCTCGGCGAACTGGCGCGCGGTCGGCACCGTCTTGCCGGTGCTCACGTGCACGACGCGCTCCACCTTCAGCGCTCGCGCTGCCTCCAGCACGTTCAGCGTGCCGATGACCATCGTCTGCGCCGCCGCGAGCGGGCGGTCGTACGCCGGGCCGGTGAGGAAGCTGGCCGTGTGCAGGATGCGCCGCACCCCGTTGTCCGCGACCGCGCCGAACACCTCGGACGCGTTGGAGATGTCGCCCTTCACGAACCGCACCCGGTCCTTCACGTCGTCCAGCAGCTCGGTTTTGATCGCGATGTCGAACGCGACCACGTCCTCGCCCTGGTCGAGCGCGTAGCGGACCGCGAACGACCCGCCGAGCCCGCAGCCTCCCGTGACCATCACTGTCATATCCTGCCTCCTCGGGCGCTCCGCTTGCGGACGCCCCGCTTGCGGACGCCCTGCTTGCGGACGCCCTGCTTGCGGACGCCCCGCTTGCGGACGCCCTGCTTGCGGACGCCCCGCTTGCGGACGCCCCGCTTGCGGACGCCCCGCTTGCGGACGGCCCTGCTTGCGGACGCCCCGCTTGCGGACGCCCCGCTGCGTTGGGGTATAGCACCCGCCCCCACCCGCGTCAAAACCGTTTCCTCTCGTCGTTCCTGCGAAGGCAGGAACCTCGCAGCCTTGGTCCCCCCGCTCATGGTGAGCCTGTCGAACCATCCTGCGGAGGCTCGCGCTTCAGC
>JAPOOH010000597.1 GCA_026713505.1 Chloroflexota bacterium
GGCCGGTCGCGGCGGCGGCGCATGCGCTGAGCGCGCGGGTGACGTCGGGTCCCGGCGGCGGCGCGAGCTGGGACGAGGGCGAGAGCGTCGAGGTCGAGGTCGCGTTCAGCGCCCCGGTCGAGGTGAGCGGGCTCGGCAGCGGCACGCCGACGGTCGGAGTCCTTCTCGACGGCGCGCGGCGCGAGGCCGTGTACACCGGCGGCTCGGGGACGGCGGCGCTTGCCTTCGCGTTCCCGGTGACGGCCGCCGAGGCGGGGGCGCGCAAGGCGCGCGTGGTGCCGTCGAGCCTCGTGCTCAACGGCGCGGCCATCGTCGACGGCGAGGGACGGCCGGCCGGGCTCGGCTTCGCGGTCGCGCCCTATATTGCGTCGGTGGCGCTCGCCCCCGACGCCTCGGGCGACCGGCGCTGGAGCCCGGGCGAGACGATCGAGGTGCGGCTCACCTTCAGCGAGGCGGTGACGGTCGAGGGCGGCACGCCGTGGCTCGACGTCGCCATCGGCGGGTTCCCCGGGGCGGTCGGCTACGCGTCGGGATCGGGGAGCGCGACGCTCGCCTTCTCGATCGGGGTGCCCGGCGGCGGCGAGGGCTTCACCGGGCTCGCGGTGGTGGCGGACAGCCTGACGCCGAACGGGGCGCGGATCGCGAGCGAGGCGTCGGGCCTAGCCGCGGAACTCGGGCACGACGGAACCGAGCCGACGGCTCCGCCGCGAGAGACGGAGACCGCGGATCCGCTGACCGCCGCGTTCCACGACCTGCCGGACGCGCATGGCGGGGCCGCGTTCACCTTCGAGCTGCGCTTCAGCGAGGAGGTGAACGTGAGCCGGACGGCGCTGCGCGACAGCGCCTTCACCGTCGCCAATGGCGAGGTGAGCGCCGCGCGGCAGGTGGTGCCCGGTGAGAACCGGCGGTGGACGATCACGGTGACGCCGGCGGCGACCGGGCATGTGACGGTGACGCTGCCGGCGAGCGCGGACTGCGCGGCGCCGGGGGCGGTCTGCACCGCGGACGGCCGGGCGCTCTCCGAGGCGGTCCCGGTGACGGTGCCGCACACGGTGGCGGGGGGGACGCCGTTCCGCGTGGAGGTCGCGGACCTGCCAGATGAGCATGACGGGACGGGCGAGGTGGCGTTCAAGGTGGTGTTCAACAAGCGCCCGGCGGGGTTCAGCTACAAGACGCTGCGCGATGAGACGCTCAGGATCGGCCAGGGCGGGACGGCGCTCACGCCGAAGGTGCGGCGCCTTCTGCAGGGCGAGGACCGGAACACCGAGTGGCAGGTGACGGTCGCGCCGGCCGGAAACGAGGACATGAGCGTCTGGATCGGACCTGTCGCGGCCTGCACGGACGTGGGCGCGGTGTGCACCGGCGAGGGCGAGGCGGTGTCGAACGAAGTGTCGGAGACCGTGCCCGGGCCGCCGGGGCTCTCCGTCGCCGATGCGCGGGTCCACGAGGCGGCCGGCGCGGTGCTCGACTTCGCGGTGACCCTCGCGCGGGCCTCGGTGGAAACCGTGACCGTCGACTACGCGACGTCGGACGGCACCGCGACCGCGGGCGCGGACTACGAGGAGAGGTCGGACACGCTCAGCTTCGCCCCGGGCGAGACCGCGAAGACCGTGTCGGTGCCGGTGCTCGACGACGGGCATGACGAGGGCGAGGAGACGATGACGCTTACGCTTTCGAACCCGCGGGGCGGCAATGCGTGGCTCGCCGACGCGACGGCGACCGGGACGATCGCGAACAGCGACCGTATGCCCGGGGCCTGGCTCGCGCGCTTCGGGCGCACGGTGGCGGAGCAGGTCATCGAGGCGGCCGAGGGGCGGTTTGCGGCGGCGCGGGAGCCCGGGGCGGCGGTGAGCGTTGCGGGCCAGGCGCTCGCCGGCGCATCGCCCGAGGACCTCGAGGCGCTTGAGGAGCGCGAGGCGGAAGAGCGCCTCGCGGCGCTCAGCGACTGGCTCAAGGGCGGGACGGACGGCGAGGAGGCGCAGGGCGGGGAGTCGCGCGCGCTCACCGGGCGCGACCTCTTCATCGGGTCGTCGTTCGCGCTCACGGGCGGCAGCACGCAAGGCGGGTATGCGTCCTTGTGGGGCCGGGGCGCGGCGTCGAGCTTCGACGGACGCGAAGGCGAGCTCACGCTCTCCGGCGAGGTGACGAGCGCGATGCTCGGCGCGGACTGGATGCGCGGGCGGGGCATGGCGGGGCTGATGCTCATGCACAGCCGGGGCGAGGGAAGCTACCGGGGCGAAGGCGATCCCGGATCGGGCGGGACAGGCGGCGATGTCTCCTCGACGCTCACCGGGCTCTACCCCTACGGGCGCTACGAGGTGAACGGGCGGGTCTCGGTATGGGGGGTGGCGGGCTACGGCAAGGGCGAGCTCGTGCTGACCCCGGCCGGCCATGTCCCGCTCGAGACCGACATGAACCTCGCAATGGGCGCGGTGGGGGTGCGGGGCGTCGCGCTCGAGGCGCCCGACGGGGGCGGTCTCGAGCTGAGCGTCACCTCCGACGCGATGGCCGTTCGCACGAGCTCCGAGGCGGTGCGCAGGAGCGACGGCGGCAACCTAGCCGGGGCGCAGGGCGACGTCACGCGCCTGCGGCTCGGGCTCCCGGGGGCCAAACCTACAACCAACCAGCACGCCCGCCAACCC
>JAPOOH010000197.1 GCA_026713505.1 Chloroflexota bacterium
CGCCGTTGCGACCGGCTGCATCTGGGCGCTCTGGCATCTCCCGATCAACCTGCGGGGTTACAACTTTCCCGACCAGCCCGTAATCGGGATGCTCGTCTTCACCGTCAGCGCGGTCATGCTGTCCATCGTCTTCGGGTGGCTGCGGGCAAGGACGGGAAGCGTCTGGTCCGCCAGCCTGGCTCACGCAGCCACGAACAGCATCGGCGGGGGCTTCACGGTGCTGCTGTTCATGGGCGGGCAGAACCGGCTCCTCGTGAGCTACCTGGGCATCCTCGGATGGGTGCCGCTGGGAGCGTTGTGCGCGTGGATCGTTCTGACGGGGCAGCTTGGGAGGAGGGACTCCGAGGCTGGAGCACGAAGCTCCGCCGGTTCACCCCCATCCCCGCATTAGGTGCGGGGCAGCGGGAGGGATTCCTCGACTTCGGAAGGAGCGACACCTCCCCCCCTCCCCGCGTGCGCTGCCCGCACAACCTGGATTCCCGCCGGTGCGGGAATGACGAGGGGAATTTGTTCCTTGTTGCGGGAGGCTGGTTTCGCCGGAGCGCCGGGGCTGCGAGGTTCCTGCCTCCGCAGGAACGACCGGCACTCCTTTCACAAGAACGACGGGACTAGCCGGTGCGGCCTACGGCTGCGTCGATGCGGGCGGGGAGGGAGAGGGCGGGGGGGGCGGCGGACTCGGCGTCGATGCACTCGCGGAGCTCCTGCCGGTTCTTGACGCCGAGGACGACGGTGCCGATGCCGTCCATCGAGAGGGCGTAGCCGTGGGCGAGCCAGGCGGCGGAGCGGCCCACGTCGGCGGCGATGGCGCGGAAGGGGGCGGCGCGGTCGTAGTCGGCGAGCTCGGAGTGGCCGTCGGGCAGGGGGCGGTCGATGGCGTCGGTGAGCGCTCCGGCCTGGACGGCGCGGATGCCCATGACGGCTGTGCCGTTCGCGTTGGCGGCGGTGATGATGTCGCGCGGGCGGGCGGCGATACCGCCGCGCAGCAGGCCGCCGGGGGAGTCGAGCAGGTTGGCGATGCACTGGATGTAGTCGGGACGCGGGCCGTTGTTGAGCAGCTCGATGAGGGCGTCGGGCTCGCCGATGCCGGTGAGCCCCCAGTGGCGGATGCGGCCCTCGGCGATGAGGCGCTCGAACGCGGGCGCGACGGCCTCGGCGACGACGGATGCAGGGGTCAGGCGCTCGTGCCCTTCGCTGCCTAGCGTGATGGCGTTGTGGACGAACATGACGTCCACGTGGTCGAGCCGCATCCGACCGAGGCTGCCGTCCAGGCTGGTCGAGAGGTGCTCGTAGGCCCGGTCCGGCGGGGGGTCGCCGACTCTGCACTTGGTGGTGACGCGCACGCCGTCCGGCAGGCTGCCGCCGAACGCCTCGCCGATCACTTCCTCTGCCTCGCCGTTGCCGTAGGAGGGCGCGAGATCCAGCAGGTCGATGCCGGAGTCGACGGCCTCGCGGACGGTGGCGACACACTCCTCTCGGTTGGTCTCGCCCCATATACCGGCGATGCCTCCGCCTCCAAGAGTGAGCGCGCTCGCTGAGCCGAGTTTGCCGAATGACCGTTGCCGCATGGGGAGTCCTCCTGCGTGAGTGGGGTGCGGGGAGTATCTCACGGGGCAGGGCGGGACGCACAGGACGGAGGAACTCTCGCTCCCCACCGCGCTACTGTGGTTGTTGCAGTCGTTTCAGGTAACCAGCGAGCACGACTGCCACGAGGGCGGTCAGTACGATGGCCGATATCTTAGCAAGCTCCAGGGCGATGCCGAGGTGTAGCCAGAGCATGAACGGCAGCACGACGAGGACGTTCATCCCGAGGAAGGCCGGGACCACGAACCGCCAATGTTTCAGCTGTTTCCAGGAGCCTCCCACGAGCGCGAACCCGAGTACGAAGGCGGGAACGCCGAACATGACCTGGACCAGCCCGTAGTTGCTGAATGCGCTTGCGTCGGAACCCCCGAAAACGAGCACCAGCCCGGCAGACGCCATCAAGGCGGGGATGACCATGAGCATGCCCAGACTCTTCCGCGTCCTGCTTTCCTGGGGGAGGACGGCAAGGGCTGTTCCCCCTCCGACCACAGTGACAAGGAAGGTGGCCGGGGGGAGCCAGAGCAGCAGGTTCAGATAGTCCTCGTTGCCGGTGAATACAAGAAGGGCAGGCACGCCCACAAGGAGCGCGAGGGTCACGATGAGGACGCCGACCAGCATCGGGACGTCGCGCATGCGGTACTGCGCCAGCAGCAGGGCGGAGCCCGCCATGACCAGCGCGAGGGCGAGCATGCCCGCCAGGAAGCCAGCGTTTGACAGCAGTTGGCCGGTCTTGCCGGAGAAGGAGAAGTCCGTTGGCGTGTACGGTCCTACGGCAGATGGCGTCCATCGTCCGTCGGGAGTACCTAGAAGCACGCCCTGGATCCCCATGGCAACGATCACATTCCCACTGGGTTCGTCGTAGACGATGCTGTACGGTTCCCTCGCAATCTTCCTGATGTCCAGGTGCGTTGTTGCATGCTGCTGCACCCAGACGTTTGCTTCATTTCCGAGGTAAGCGGCTGAGTAAGCAAGTTCCCTTTTGCCGTCTGTACGCGACAGCAGGATGTCAGGGCCGTCGATCGCGTAGGTACCCACCGGCGTCCGAGCGCTCTGGCTGCCCTGTGTATGCTGGCGCTCGGAGGCGTCGACCTTCGTCCAGGTGACCCCGCCGTTGCTGCTCAGGTAGTAGTGGTAGGTGTACGTCGGAGCGGTCCAGGCGTACACAGTTCCGTCCGGGCGGACTGCCAGGTCCCTGATGCCGTAGTCCGGATCCGGGTAGCTCGTTGCGACGCTTGCAAGCGCCGCGACCCCGGCTGCAAGGAGACCCCAGTGAAGGCGCAGACGCTCGGTGCTCACGACGGGTCGGCGCCAGACCCAGAAGGCGGCGACCATCGCAAACGGGATGACGATCGAATCGGTGGCGTCGAGCGGGGAACCCGCGATCCCGCCGGACGCGAACGACAACCCGCGGAGAATGATGTCGTGCACCGGAGCGAAAGTGTTGAAGGCTGCGTAGAGGAGCGGCAGTCCGGCGTACGCAGTGAGGAATACCACCGGCTGGGCTGTGGTGTTCCTGCCCGTCAGGAAGGACAACAGGAACGCCAGCAAGGGCGGCGCGAAGACCATCCAGGCGAGATCGCTGAGCTTGCCGGTGGCCCACGCGTCCGGCCAGAGCGCCTTGAAGACGATGTCGTTCAGCAGCAGGAGGGCGACGCTTGCAACGGTCGCCGGGTGGATGAGCGCCGATTCGCACCGGCGGCGGAAGGTGTTGTTCATGACAGGGCTCTCCAGGGGCCTTGCCCCAGCGCTGGGGAGCGTGGCTCCCGCAGGTTGTCCCCGCGGGAGCCACTGTTCCATCCGGGTGCCTACCTGCCCTGCTCGATGCGGGCGGCGCCGGCGACGATGTCGGCGAACTCCGCGACGTCCGGGTCGTTAGAGAGGAGGCGCTGCACGCGGTCGGCCTCGGAGGCGGTGCGCTGCAGGTCGCCGTTCTGGGCCCAGTAGCTGCCCCGCAGGACCTCGGCGTACTCGGCCACGACTGCGGCGAGCTGGAAGCTGGGTGATGCGCTCTCGAACCAGGGCGCGAGCTCCCGCACCTGCAGGCTGCGCCTGATCTCCGTGATGCCGTTGGTGTCCGGGTCCTCGTAGCGGAGGGAGACGGTGCCGATGTCGCCTGCCGCGCCCTCGTGGAACTTCAGCTCGTAGAGCGCGGTCACGCTGTGCCCGGCGCCGATCTCGCCGGCGTCGACGGTGTCGTCGCGGAAGTCCTCGTCGGCGACTGCCCTGTTCTCGTAGCCGAGCAGGCGATAGCTCCTGACGACGTCGGGGTTGAATTCCACTTGCACCTTGGCGTCCCTGGCGACGGTCTGAATGGTGCCGACGAAGTCGTCGACGAAGACGCGGCGCGCCTCGCTGAGCGTGTCGACGTAGTGGTAGGCGCCGTCGCCGTCGTTGGCGAGCTGCTCCATGAGCACGTCGTTGTAGTTGCCCATGCCGAAGCCGACCGTCGTGAGCGTTACGCCGCGGTCGACGTCCGCGCGGATCTGTTCGAGTATCTCGTCGGCGCTGGTGCGCCCAACGTTGCCGACGCCGTCCGAGAGGAGCATGACGCGGGTGATGCGTTCGGGGTGCACTTCGTTCGCGGCCATCTCGTAGGCGATGCGCAGTCCCTCCTCCGCGTAGGTGGAGCCGCCGGCCGTGAGGGAGTTGATGGCGGCCATGATTGCGCCGCGCTCGCCGCCGTCCGTCGGCCAGAGCAGCACCTGGCCGCGGTCGCCGTAGGTGACGATGCCGACCGAATCGCGCGGGCGAAGCTCGTCGACGAGCAGCGCGAGCGAGCGCCTCACGAGACCGAGGCGGTCTTCGCGTCCCATCGAGCCGGAGACATCGATGGCGAAGATGAGGGTGGCGTCCTTACGCTGCCGTTCGCCGACCTCGCGGGCCTGCAGGCCAACGCGCATGAGCCAGTGGTTCTCCCCGCCGAACGGGGAGGGCGAGCCTTCAACGTGGATGGCGAACGGGTCGCGCGTGGGCGGCGCGTAGTCGTAGTCGAAGTAGTTCACGAACTCCTCAACACGGACGGAGGCAGGGTCGGGCATGTTGCCGTCGCGGACGTAGCGTCGCGCCACGGTGTAGGAGGCGGTGTCGACGTCGATCGCGAACGTCGAGAGGCGGTCGTCCTCAGTGTCGACGAAGGGGTTGACGCCCGCGTGCTCGTAGAAGGTGAGGTCGTACGGCGCGGCGTTGGGGTTGGCAGTGCCTCCGGTGAAGTTGGAGTCCTGCATGGCAGCGGTCGGTGTTGGAGCGGGTGGCTCCTGGATGATGACGCGCGGAGTGGGGGTGGGGTAGTCGTCTGCCCCGCACGCGGCGAGTGTAGCGGCCAGAACGGCCAGCGCGAGAGTCAGTGCGATGTGTCGGGAAGTGCCTGTCATCGGGGTCCTCCTTGCCGATCGTATCCGGGGTTGTTGTTTGCGGCGGGCTCCCGCCGTCCCCGGCGCGGTCAGCATCGCGCTGGGTCGTGTACACTCCCAACGACAGAGTTGGAACACTCGGTTCAAACCGTGTTTCACAGTTGTATCAGATGCAGACGTTCGCCGATTTATTGACCGAATACACGTCTCGCACCGGCATCGGCGACGCTGAGCTGGCGCGCCGCATACCGGTGAGCCGTCTGACGCTCGTTCGTTGGAAGGAGGGCGTTACGGAGCGCCCTCGCTACCGGGAGGACGTGCTGCGGCTGGCGGAGCTCCTGCGCCTCACGGACGATGAACGAGACCTGCTGCTGGTGGCTGCGGGGTTCGCCCCCGAGTCGCCCCCGGCGTCCGCTGAATCGACGCTGCCGCAGGTGGGCGGGACTGTCCTGCCGGACGTCGCTCAGAGCGCGCGGCTGCCCGTGCCCCCGCGCCGACGGTGCACTGGTCTCACGGCGGCTGCCGTTGCTCTGGTTGCGGTCGTGGGGGCAGGGCTCGCCGCTGGTCTGCTCCTTCGGGACTCGACCGTCTATCCGGAAGCCATGGATGGCGAGTCGCTCATCGTGCTCGCGCCGTTCGTCAACTACACGTCCGGCCAGCAGGGGTTCAACGTCGCCGGACGCCTCCGGGAATCGATAGACACGGAGGTCCGCGAGGCCGGACTGACCGGAGCACGGACGGTTGAGTGGCCACGGGAGATCGAGGACGAGGAGCAGGCGGCAGAGGTTGGAGGGCGCTCCGGCGCAAGGCTCGTGATATGGGGCGAGTACGACAGCGGCCGGGTCATCGCGCGGTTCACGGCGCCGCGTACTGAAACGGGACCCCGAACTGGCGAGGTGGTGGACATCGTGTCGTCGCCGGTGGGGCTGCCGGTCACGATCAACGCGGGGCTGACGGAGGAGGTGCGGCACGTCGCGCTCATCACGCTTGGCCAGCTCTACCTGGAGCAGCAGGAGTTCGACCTGGCGAAGACGGTGCTGATCCAGGCGTCGACGAGTCCGCCGTCGGACCCTGAGGCCCTCGCTCACCTCCGCTTTCTCCTGGGCCGAGCATACCGGGGCGGGGAGCTGTACGACTTCGACGAGGCGATCTGGCTGTTCACGCAGACCCTGGCGCTACGCCCCACCTCTGCGGAGGCGTACATCAACAGGGGGCTCTCGTACCTCGACCGGGGTCGCGAAGGGGATCCTGACGAGGCGATTGCGGACCTGACCCGCGCGCTGGCGATCGACTTCCAGAACGCCGCCGCGTACCGGGGCCGGGCCGCCGCGTTCGAGGCGCGGAACGACCCCGGCGACGCGGAACGCGCCGCCGCCGACCGGGAAGAGGCGGAGCAGTATGAGTCGTAGCGCATGACCTGGGTTACGGCGGTGCTCATCAGCACCATCCTCTTCGCCGTGATCACGGTGCTGGACAAGCGCCTGGCGACGAACCTGTATCCCAGCGCGGGCGCGTTCAACGTGGGGTTCGGGGTGATGCAGCTCTGCATCGCCATCATCTACTTCGCCGCAGTGGTGCCGACGGTGGGTTTCGACGGCGGCTCCGGCATCCCCTGGTCGATCGCGAGCGGACTGCTTTGGGGGTTGGGGTTGTTCCTCTTCTTCCACGGGCTGCGGCTGGAGGAGCTTTCCCGCGCGGTACCGTTGCAGCAGATGGCGCCCATATTCGCGGCCGTCGTTGCCGTGCTCTTCCTGGGCGACGTGCTGACGCCTCTGCAGTGGGCCGCGGTGCTGGTGGTGGTTGCGGGCGCGGTGCTGGTGTCGGCGAGGCCTCAGCAGGGGCTGTTCCGAATCGCGCGCGGGCGGGCGTTCTTCCTGCTGCTGGGAGGAAGCTTCTCGCTGGGGATGGCCTTCGTGGTGAGCGAGCAGGCCACGCGGGAGATGAACGTCTGGGGGATCCAGGCGTGGCGCTCCGCGGCGATGGCCCCGTGCATCTTCCTTCTGGCGGCGCGCCCGAGCACGGTACGCGAGTTCCGGGAAGCGTCGCGCAACTGGTACACCGTCTTCATGCTGGTGCTCGCCGAGGGACTGATGGCCCCGCTCGCTGCGCTCATGTTCGTGATCGCTCTGGACCTGGGGCAGGTGTCGTCGGTGAGCGTGGTGTCGGCGTCGCGTCCGCTGTTCACCCTCCTGCTGGGCGTGGCCCTGAGCACGCGCTACTGGAATGTGCTGAACGAACCGCTGGACCGGGCGACGCTGGGGCTGAAGACCGTCGCGGTCTTGATGATCGTGGGCGGCGTGTCGGTGCTGGCCGTCGGCTGAGGGGAAACCAACAAAGATAGACAGGATGGACAGGATAAAGAGAAGACGGGCAAGGGCTGCGGGTCAGCCGCCGCCGACAGGCCGGACGATCTCGACGCGGTCGCCGTCTTCCAGCGTGACGTTCGCGAACGTCTCGCGCTCCAGCACGTCGCCGTTGCGGGCGACGGCGACGTAGCGCCCGGCGAGCCCGAGCGTGTCGAGGTACTGCGCGACGGTGATGGGCGCATCCAGCTCGCGCGCCGCTCCGTTGATGGTGAGCGTGATCATGTGCATTCCCTCGCCGGATACACTTTAACGCCGGGGGAGCCTCCTGTTAAGCGGCGCACGGTAAAGACGCGGCCCAACCGGAGGCCGAGTCGCTGTATCATATCTCCATGACGACCGACGACCGCCTCCACATAGGCGACTTCTCCTTCTCCTCCCGCCTCTTCGCCGGCACCGGACGCCACCGGAGCAACGAGGAGCTCGTGTCCTCCGTCGCGGCGTCCGGCGCTGAGGTCGTCACTGTCGCCATCCGCAGGCTCAACCTCGGCAACCCCGCCCGGCCCACCCTCCTGGCCCCCCTCGCCCC
>JAPOOH010000198.1 GCA_026713505.1 Chloroflexota bacterium
AGAAGATGCAGTTGGGGTCAGCCATATCTGCCTCCGCGCAGAACCGGCCTGCTCCCAGGGGCAGGTCGCGGGACACCCGTGCGATCGGCCCGTCGCTACTCGCCGACCGCGAGGCAGGTGACGGTACGGACGATGCCGCCGATCGTGTGGACGCTGCCCGTAACGGCGTCACCGACCGAACTGAGGTCGTCAGCCTCCACGATGCAGATGACGTCGTAGGGGCCCGTCACGACGTCGACGGAAGTGACTCCCTTGACACCGTGCAGAGAGCTGACGACGTCCTTGGTCTTGCCGACGGTGGTCTCGATGAGCACGAATGCTTTGGTGGGGGGCATGTACCTCTCCTTCTCAGCGTGCTGTTGGAAACAGCGTCAGGATGATAGCAGTTGAACGACTCCCCGCAAGGTGGGCGGGGAGGCCTTAGACGCCGTTCATCACCGCGCCGAACTGCTCCGCGAGGCGTTCGCCGATGGGATGCGGCGCCTTGGAGGCGCTGTGGACCCCGGGCAGGTGGTAGAACACGTTGCGTGCCATGTGCTCCGTGTTGATGAAGTAGACGGGTTTGTCCAGCGCGATCGCCATGCCGATCTCCACCAGTGAACCGGCGTAGGCAAGATCGGGGTCTACGTTGACGAAGAGCAGGGCGTCGGCCTCCTTGACTCCCTCCATGTCATCCTTGGCTTCGGCGGGCCCGCCGAGGGCCTCGGCCATCGTCCAGTCGTGGGTGATCTCGTGCCCGGCGGCCTCGATGCAGCGCTGCGCAAGGCGCACTCGCTCCTTGTCCTCGAACTTTCCTGCAACGTAGAACTTCATCCGGCCTCCGTCGGGCATGGTGGTCCAGTGCGCGTCCGCGCGGCTCCATTCTATCCGGCGCCCGGTACGTCCGGGGAAGGCCCGGATGTCACCGGCCCCTTATCTCCGTACCCGAAGCGCTCACTCGGACGCAGCCAGACCGGACAGCAGCGCAAGTGTGCGCTCGCGGGAGGCGGCCGTGTCCGCCCCCGCCGCGACGATGGAGACGATGATCTCGCTCGCGCCGTAGTCGAACAGCTCGGCGATGCGCTCGGTTACACGTTCCTCGCTGCCGGAGAGCACGACAGCCTCGATCATGCCGTCGCTCCAACCATCGGTCTCCGCGGCCTCGGGGAAGCCGGCCTCGGCGAACATCGCCTGGTAGAAGGGCATGCGCGGGTAGTTGGCTAGCTGTTCGCGGGCGGCGGCGCGGACCTCGTCCGGGTCGTCGTGGACACAGACGGGAGCATGGGCGATCAACGGCGGACACTGACGCCCCGCGCGTTCGGCGCCTCGCTGCAGCGCGGGAAGAGCAACGTCGCGCAGGTAGACGCCGGGCGATACCCAGCTGATCGCGCCGTCCGCGGCCTCGCCGCACAGCTCGTAGGACTTCGGGCGCAATGCGGAGGCCATCACGGGCACGCCGGGCACGGGCGCGGGGAGGCTGACGTTCGCACGGTAGATGCTGCCCTCGAACTCGACCGCGCCTGTGTGCAGCAGCGTCCGCGTTACCGTGAGGTACTCGCGGAGCGCCGTGAGCGGCGTGCGGTAGTCGGCCCCGAACACGGTGGACATGGCGCGCACGTGGCTGGGTCCGATGCCGAAACGGAAGCGGTTGCCGGACAGTTGCGCCGCGACCTGCACCTGCTGCGCCGCGGCGA
Organism: Chloroflexota bacterium; assembly: GCA_026713505.1. Taxonomy (GTDB): domain Bacteria; phylum Chloroflexota; class Dehalococcoidia; order Lucifugimonadales; family Australimonadaceae; genus Bin16. The sequence goes on from JAPOOH010000198.1 coordinate 1,674, forward strand.
CGGGGTGGCGTCCCCACGTCGGCACGATGCAGGTGCCGAGCAGGATGCGTTCCGTCCGCGCTCCGGCGGCGGCCATGAGCGTGATGCCGTCCAGGCTCGCACCCCCAACGGTGAGCCACGCGGCGTCGATGCCGCGCTCCTCGCTCTCCTCGATGCGTGCAAGCACCGCGTTGCTGTCGCCGCCCATGACGGCAAGGCCGATGGTTCCTGCGCCCATGCGGGTTCCTCCATTCAGTCAGTGGTGTGCGGGAGAGTGTAACCGCTCGCGCGGGCTACGAGGAGTGTCGGCGAAGCCTGCGCCAAGCCATGGAAACGCCGAGCAGGGCCACGGCGACGAGCACGATGGCGCCGCCCCCGGGGATGTCCTGGTAGAAGGCGATCGTCAGTCCGGTAACGGCACTGATCATACCCACGCCGGACGCGACGATGAACGCGGTGCGCAGGCTGTTCGTCACTCCCTGCCCCACGAGGACAGGGATGACGATGAGCGCGCCAACCAGCAGCACCCCCATGATCCGCATGGCAAGCGTGATAGTGGCCGCGGCGAGCACCGCCAGCCCGAGGTTGACCCAGTCCACCTTGATGCCGGACACGCGGGCGAGCGCGTCGTCGAACGAGGTCTGCGCAAGTTCCGTGAAGAATGCGGTTACGCCGATGACGACGAAGAATGCCAGACCCCCGAGTAGCCAGAGGTCCAGTTCGGTGATGGTGAGGATGGAGCCGAACAAGAACCCGAGCAGGTCCACGTTGAATCCCTGCGCGGCGCTGATGACAACCACCGCCGCGGCAAGTGAGGAGTAGAGCGCGACCGCGAGGACGGCATCGCCGGGGAGCCTGCCGCGCGAGCGCAGCACCTCCATCACTACGGCGGCGATCGTGACGGCGACGAACGTCGTCAGCGTAGGGTAGACGTTCACCGCGAACCCGACGGCAACACCGAACAGCGCAACGTGCGCGAGTGTGTCTGAGAGCAGCGAGAAGCGGCGCAGCACCAGGAACGTGCCGAGCACCGGCGCGAGGCCGCCCACAAGGACGCCGCCGATGAGCGCGCGAACCATGAAGTCGTATTGCAGTATCGCTGGCATGAGATTCAGCGGTGTGCGTGAGGTGTGACCTGGTCGAACTCGTCGTGGCGGACGGCTTCTTCGCCGTGCGCGTGGTGGTCGTGATGGCGGCCGTGGTGCAGCACTTCGACAGGGAACCCGTAGAGATGCACGAGGTTCTCCTCGGTCAGCTCCTGGGGAGGGCAATGGCAGAGGAGCGTGCAGTTCATACACGCCACGGTGCCGGCCTCGCGCATGACCGCGCCGACGTCGTGAGAGATGATGAGGATGGTGACGCCGTTCTCGCGGAGCTGGCGGAGCAGCATGTAGACCTCTTCGCCGCCCTGGACGTCCACGCCCGCGATGGGCTCGTCCATCACGAGCAGGTCCGGCTTGCGGATGAGGGCACGGGCTATGAGCGCGCGCTGCTGCTGTCCTGTGGAGAGCTCGCCGATGCGGCGTCGCTTGAAGTCCGCCATGTCCACCATCTGCAGGACACCGTCAATGTCGGCCCCGTTCCCGCGCCGCCAGAACTCGAACGGCGAGAAGCCCGTATACCGCCCGTGTGCCACGACCTCACCTACCGTTATGGGAAACATGGCATGGATCCCGGTCGCCACCTGCGGGACGTAGCCGATACGGCGCCAGTCCTTGAACTGCTCGATGTCAGTGCCGAAAACGCGCACCGTCCCGCTGTCCGGCTTGATGAGTCCGAGGATGATCTTCAGGAGTGTGCTCTTACCGCTGCCGTTGGGGCCGACGATGGCGGTGAAATCGCCGCGCTCAATGCTGAGCGTGACGCCGTGCACCGCGGGAGCGCCCGCATAGGTGAAGGAGACGTCCTCCAGTTCAACCGCCGGTGTGTTATCCATATCCGCTCTCTCCTTCAGCCCTCACAATAACAGGGGGTGCGCCGGGGAGGATGTCGGCGCACCCCCCTGGAGGGGTACCCTTCGGTTACGAGCAGTCCAAAGCGGCGCGCAGGCTGTTCAGGTTGTCGCGCATCAGGCCGAAGTAGTCTCCGTGCTCGGCCAGTTCGTTCAGCGTTATGCCGTCCATCGGGTGGATCTGGTATATGCCTGCGCCGGTCTCGTCGGCGAGCACCTGTTCGTTAGAGCCTGAGAGCACCGGTTCTATGAGAACGGCTTCTATGCCGAGGTCCTTGATGCGGTCAACGATGCCGGCGAGACGCTGGGGGGAAGGATCGAATCCGGGTGAGAGGCCGGTGACGCTCACCTGCTCGAGATCGTAGGCCAGTGCGAGGTAGCCGTACGCGGCGTGCGACGTGACGAACTCGCGGTGCGTGCACGAACTGAGCCCCGCCTCGAACTCGGCGTGTAGCGCCCGCAGTTCGGACGTGAGCGTGGCGAGGTTCGCCCGGTAGACCTCGGCCCCAGCGGGGTCCGCCTCCATCAGCGCTTCGGCGATACGCTCCGCTTGGGTGATCGCGCGGAGCGGGTCCAGCCAGAAGTGGGGGTCGAGTTCGCCGTGGCCGTGGTCGTCCTCCTCACCGGCGTGGTCGTCCTCTTCCGCTGCGTCCGCGTCTTCGCCCTCGTGTTCCTTGTCCTGGTCCTCGTCGACGCCGCCGTGGTCTTCGCCCTCGTCCTCGTCGGCTTCGTCTCCGTGGTCTTCCTCTTCCTGCTCGGCCTCGTCTCCCTCATCGTGGTCTTCGCCCTCTCCGGCTTCGTCCTCGTCGTGGTCTTCGCCCTCTTCGGCCTCGTGGTCCTCGAATTCCAGTGCGGCTTCGGCGGCGGCTGCTTCCACCACGATGCCGGAGACATCGTTGCCCAGCGACTCGAGCGCGCGCTCCAGCCACGGTTCCAACTCGATCCCGTTCATAGCGATAACGTCGGCCTCGCCTATCGTGCGCAGGTCACTCGCCGTCAGTTCGAACGTGTGGCCCTCTGCGCCGGGCGGCACGAGAGCAACCACCTCCACGCGGTCGCCGCCGACGCGTTCGGCGAAGTACTGCATGGGATAGATGCTCGCCACCACTATCAGCGGTTCG
>JAPOOH010000199.1 GCA_026713505.1 Chloroflexota bacterium
GACGTTCTGGTTGTGGGGGCGGGATTGGCGGGGATGCGGGGCGCGATCGCAGCGCACCGGGGGGGCGCGAACGTGGCGATGATGAGCAAGGGGCACCCCGTGCGGAGCCATTCGAATGCCGCCCAAGGCGGCATCAACGCGGCGCTCCGCGGTGAAGACGACTCCGTAGACTCACATGTCTTCGACACGGTGAAGGGCTCCGACTACCTCGGAGACCAGGATGCCATCGAATACATGTGCATCGAAGCGCCGGGGGAGATCATCGCCCTCGAGCACATGGGCGTGATCTTCAACCGCGACGACGAAGGCCGGTTGGGGACGCGGGCATTCGGTGGCGCCAGCTACGCGCGCACCTTCTTCGTGGCGGACATCACGGGTCAGGCGATCCTGCACGTGATGTACGAACAGATCATGAAAGCCGGCGTCCGCTCCTACGAGGAGTGGTTCGTAACCGACCTCATCGTGGAGGACGGTCAGTGCCGCGGCGTCATTGCCATGGAGATGCTTACGGGCAAGATTCGGGCCATCACGGCGAAGGCGGTCATTCTCGCGGCGGGCGGCGTCGGGCGGGCGTTCGAGCCGAGCACGAACGCCCTCATCTGCACAGGCGACGGCATGGCCCTCGCATACCGCGCGGGTGCGACTCTACTGGACATGGAGATGGTGCAGTACCACCCCACGACGCTCGCCGGCAACGGCGTGCTGCTCTCGGAAGCCGCCCGCGGCGAGGGCGCCTACCTGCTCAACTCCAAGGGAGAGCGGTTCATGGAGCACTACGCTCCCAAAATGAAGGAGCTGGCCTCCCGTGATGTTGTCTCCCGCTCCGAGCAAACGGAGATTGAGGAAGGCCGCGGCGTGGACGGCTGCGTCCTGCTGGACCTGCGCCACCTGGGGCGCGAGTTAATCCTGACGAAGCTCAAGTACATCTACGAAGCCGCGCGCGACTACGCCGGCGTGGACATGGTGGAAGCTCCGGTGCCGATTCGCCCCGGACAACACTACATCATGGGCGGCATCAAGACGGACATCGACGCTCGTGCATGGGATATCACGGGCAGCGCCGGTTGGGATGGCCCGCGCGGGCTGTTCGCGGCGGGCGAAACGGCCTGCGTCAGCGTACACGGCGGGAACCGTCTCGGAGCGAACTCCCTCCTGGAGACGGTCGTATTCGGTAAGCGCGCTGGGGAGGTCGCCACAGTCTACGCTCAAGAGACAGCGGACTTCGCCGTCTCAGACGCCCACCTGAAGGAGGCCGAGGAGCGCATCAAGGCGCTGATGGACCGTCCCGATAACGGCGAGATGACCGGGGCACTGCGACTGCAGATGGGCCGCGTGATGAATGAGCACCTCGCGGTCTTCCGCACGGAAGAAGGGATGCAGACCGCGCTCAGCAGCATCCACCTGCTCAAGGAGCGGTACGCGTCCCTTCCGGTGAAGCACAAAGGGAGCGTCTACAACACGGACCTCATCTTCCACATGGAGCTCGGCTACATGCTGGACGTCTCGGAGACGATTGCGGCGTCCGGTCTGCTGCGTAAGGAGAGCCGCGGAGCACACTTCCGGAGGGACCTCCCCGAGCGCAACGACGTCGACTGGCTGAAGCACACCACCGCGCGCCTCGGCGACAGCGGGACCGAGGTTGGGACGCTTCCCGTTGCGATGACGCGGTGGGAGCCCCAGGCGAGGGTCTACTAGGCAGCCCGCTCCGGCCCCGCTCCCTTGAGGGAGAGGGTTGGAGTCAGGGTGAGCCAGTGGAACGGTTTACGCAAGGGCGTCATCAGAGGGAGGAAACGAGACCACATGCAGGCGAAGATACGGGTTCAGCGATACGACCCCGAGAGTTCCGATCAACCCCATCTGCAGGACTACGACGTCGATGTGCCCGAGCACTTCTCGGTGCTGGATGCGCTCGTCAAGGTCCGTGAGGAGATAGACCCCAGCCTTGCCTTGCGCTGCTCCTGCCGCGCGGCGATCTGCGGCTCCTGCGCCATGCGCGTGAACGACCGCGCTCGCCTCGCCTGTAACACCCGCATCACTTCCGTTGTGGACGACAGCGGCGAGGTGAAGGTGGAGCCGATGGGCAACCAGCGGGTCGTGAAGGACCTCGTGATTGACCTGCAACTGTTCTGGGGCAAGGTGCGCGCGGTGGAGCCGTACCTCCAGCCGGACCAGGAGCCGGAGGAGGAATTCATTGCCTCCAACGAGTCCATGCTCAACCTGCTCACGCCCATGGGCTGCATCA
>JAPOOH010000598.1 GCA_026713505.1 Chloroflexota bacterium
CAATTGTTAAACAAATTAATGAATGGATACAGGAATTTCAGGATTTAGATGATAGGGCACAATCTGCCATTGCATGGGCGGCTGCACTATCAGCAGGACTTACCACACTTTTGGCAGTGTTAGGTTCAGTCACTATTGCTCTAGGCGCATTAACTGCTGCCGTAAATACACTTGCAGGAACAGCATTACCTAGAATACTTGCTTCAATTACAAAAGGGTTTAGTGCTCTAGCTACAACCGGTGGCTTAGCTGCTACGGCTATAGTTACAATTGCAGAAGCCTGGAGACAAATCTTTGATGATTTTCAGAGACAAGGTTCATTATTTGAAGATGGTATCCCATTAGAGCAAATACACCGATTGGGTGATACATCTGATGAACTGGAATTAATTAAATTAAGATTAGCAGAACTTAGACAGGAGTATGCCCGGTTTAATTCAGAAGGTAATGCAGAAGCAGTTGCACAGATTGGACAAGAATATCAAACATTGTTAGAACGACTTCAAGCATTACAGCAACAGTCGCAGTCAATATCAATACCAATACCAATTCTTCCAACAGCTGAAGTTCAAGCCAAATCCCTAGCAGAACAAATTGTCGTAGTTGATTTTGAGATTCGTAAGTTAGAACAAACATTGTCAAGAGCAACAGCACCTGAACAAGTATTATCTAATTCAATAAAACTACAAGAAGCACTTGAAAAAGAAGCAGAATTACTTCGTGAAAGAGCAAAAAGTATAGAAGATTCTGATCAAAGACAAGCCGAACTTACCCGTATTGGGTTACAGTTAGAAGTAGATAAAGCAAGGACCCAAGACCGAGCAGGCAAGGCTATAATAAAAATCAATAATGAAGTTGATCGGAGTTATCAAAAGCAATTGAAAAGTCTACAAGATATAAGATATGAAGCAGGTAGGCGACAGAGAGCAATTGGTCAATACTTCGGTCAAAGTATAGCTAATTTACGAGAACAGGCTCATGAAGGCAGATTGGCTGCAGAAGCGGCTTTACAATTTCAAAAAAATGTTGATCTGTTAAATTCCGCATTAGAAAGATCTATTGAAACACGGAGGCAAATTGCTAAACAAAGAAGAGAAGATGCCGCCATAGATCGTCTAGAGTCTGGAAAGTCAGATAGAGCCCGGAGAGAGCAAGATGCCTTTTCAGATATTATCCCCGGAGAACCAACTCCTTTAGATAAATTACAGCAACAGGCTGCACAAGAAGGCTCAGACTTTATTATCCAGTTGTATAGAAAACAGTCAGAAGAACTTGAAAAAGAATTAAAAGATCAATACCGTTCTTATGAAAGATTTGGTGATCTAATATCGTCTTCTTTAGGCAATCTGTTAAGAGAAACTAATTTAAATGAGATACTAATTTCATTTATCCAAACTTATACAAAAATAATCTTGCAAGAGAATATTCGGGCACAAATACAAAAGCGAATCGACGATGAAGTTACAGATCACAAACTTGCCAATCTTGCAAGACTTGAAGCGGCGAACCAAACTTCTGTGGTAAACTTGTTGAGATCAAGTGGTTATGTAAGTGGGGTATCAGGTATTGGATCGGTTGTATCTTTATTCAACCCTGCAGCAGGTAGTGCTGTCAGCGCAGCAGGGGCAATAATTAATGCACTCCAAAGTGATAATGCACCTAATGCACCTAAAGCTCCGGTCAGATCAGTAGTTCTTGAATTAGACAGTAAAGAAGTTGCAAGAACTTTGATAAATGGAGAAGCAGAAGGGAAATATCGATTGATGCCACAAGGGAATTAATATGAGTAAACTTATTCTTTTTAAAACTCCTGCTAATGATGGCCAAAAAGTATTTATTTCAGGGACTACTACTGAATTTACAGATCGTTTGAATAATAATGATCAAGATAAAAACTTTTCATCCGATTCAAATGCAGCACTTGACTTCATGTTTGTTGATGAAATATCTATGGCTTATGTTTATGGAGAAAATATAGATAGTTTCTCACTTCAAATAGACGATACTAATGTTCCAATAACAGACACCAAAAAGGTTCAATATGGTGATACTGATTTTATATTAGTCCAATTCAATAAAACTTCTGGATCAAAAGCAACGTTAACATTTACAAGGGAAGATACATCGGAAGAAATGGTTTTGATAAAAGTGTATTTACTCAATCCCTTTATGGAGTTCGAAGATCCAAAGTTTTCACAAATTGATA
>JAPOOH010000200.1 GCA_026713505.1 Chloroflexota bacterium
CCGCTTCCGCGGGAATGACGGAAGGCGCGGGAATGACGGAAGATATGCTAGCGTGCGAGCATCTGCTCGTAGTTGATCCCCATCACTTCCACGACCGACTTGCCGTTCATCACGTCGCGGGCCATCGCCTGCTCGCGCGCGACGATGCTCTCTGCCTCCGGCACGACCTCGGCGACGCGGTCCTGCGGCACGACCACGATACCGCTGTTGTCAGCGATAACGTAGTCGCCGGGCGCCAGGCTCACTCCGCCTATCTCGATGGGCTCGTTCGTCGACTCCTCGACGACGCGACCCCGCGCTGTGAGCGGCACCGCCGCACGCGCGAACAGCGGCAGGCCGAGGCCCTTCGCCTCGTCCACGTCACGCGACGCGCCGTCGATGATGACGCCCGCGACGCCGCGCGTCTTGGCGGCGGTCGAGAGGATTCCGCCCCAGCCCGCGACGTCCGTCCTGCCCCGGTGGTCGCAGACGATGATGTCGCCCGGGTCGGACGCCTCGACGGCGGACGTGCCGAGGTGGCGCGTCGTGGTCTCGTTTCCCTTGGTCTTCAGCTTGAACGTGACGGCCCGCCCGGCTATCCGCTCGGTCTCGTACAACGGCAGGATGCCGAGCACCGTGCCCTTGATGCCGAGCTTGTCCTGCGCGTCCGAGACCGCGCAGGTGTCCAACTGGCGCAGCCGCTCAACCCACGTGTCAACTGCCATCGCTTCCCCTCCACCCTGTTGCGGCGTCTATCCGCCGACGTACGCGATGAATTGGATCTGCATCTCCATGCCGCCCGCGAGCGCGTCGTACTGGATGGTGTGGCGCGTCGGGCGGTTCTCCTCGTCCGGGAACATGGCGACCCACTGCTCGTTCACGAGCGGCCGCATGTCGCGGCTCTTCACGTAGACGTTCATGTGGGCGATGTCGTCGGTGGTGCCGCCGGCTTCGGCCAGGATTCGGCGCACGTGCTCAAACGCCCACTGCGCCTGCTCCGCCAGGTCGGTCGGCATCTCGTTCGTGTCCGGGTTCAGTCCGCTGACGCCGCCGGACGTCACGATCGGCCCGGTCTTGGTCGCCGGGGGAATGGGCTGTCCGGCGTGCCAATTCCCGGGGATGTGGATCACCTTCCTCGCCATGTTTCACCTCTGTCGCATGGGATTTGCGTTGTATACCGCCGGGCGCGGCAAGGCCTGCCGCGCGCCGGAGGCGAGTATAGCAGGCCGGGGGTGGAGGCGTGTGGCTCAGGCGGGTAGTCGACCATCCGGCCAGGGATTGAACAGGTCCACACCGAACCGGAGGAAGTCGCTCGTGTTCCGGGTAACAACGGTCAGCCGGTGGACGATGGCTGTCGCGGCGATCATGGCGTCTTCGCTTACTGTTTCGGACCTCCGATGCATGAGACGCGCCCACTCCCGGAAGGTAGACGTGTCCATCGGTAACACACCGTATGAGGCCAGCACTTTATCCAGCCAGGCTTCAAGCTCCGCTGCCTTCGGTCCATCCTGTTCACGGGTAATCTCAATCCCAGCCTGTATCTCCCCAACCGTAACGGCGGAGACGAAGAGATGCTCAGCCGGTACACCGGCCACCCAATCCAGGACAGCGCCATGAGGACGGGGGCGACGCAGCTCTGAGACGACGTTCGTATCGAGGAGGTACACCACCCTACTCCACCGCAAGCGGTGGCCGGTGGCGAAGACGGCGGCGTGGCGGAACGAGGTGCTCGGTCCGTGCGTCAGTCGCCAGGAGCAGGTCTTTCAAGTCCGGCCTGCTCATCTGCTCCAGCCTTCTCCACTGCTCGATCGGGAGGAGCACGGCGGCTTCCACTCCTCGCTTGGTCACAATCTGGGGCCCTTCAGAGAGCGCGGTCTCGAGAAGCTCGCTGAACCGCGCCTTGGCATCCTGTACAGGCCAATTCTTGCCCATAGTCCACCTATACCAACATGAGTATGACTAGTTATCAGACTAGTATGGTCTCTCACGCTTGTCAAGACATGCCCCGAAGCGCATCGGTAGGGCTTGCCTATCAGAGCATGTGCTACGCTGGAATCTGCCGCTCGCGACGGAGAAGAGTCCGATATGCCTTCGCAGTACCCGTGGGGCCCCGAGGGGCCGCCGGAGGAAGCCTACAGCCGCGTTACCGACCCGGAACGCTTCCTGCCGCTGCACGACGCCGCGCTGAAGATGCTCGCGGCGCTGGAACAGCGGTTCGACGTCGAGCGCGTCGAGGGCTACGGCCTGGACGACGAGTTGGCGACCCAGGGACTGATCCGGCCCACCGTCGTGCTGAGGCCCACCGACCCCGGGGCCGCCCCTATCACAGTGGCTTTCACCGACTTCCCGGGACTGAACGTCCGCTTCGGACGATGGTCCACCGAACCGTTCCCCTCATGCGGCTGCGACGCCTGCGCCGAGGACGCGGAGGGTGAGACCGAGCGGCTCACCGAGATGGTCGACATCCTCACGGCAGGCGGGTTCCGGGAAGCGGTTATCCATTCCCCGGCGCCTTGGATGCCGGGATGGTGGAGGCCGGACCGGTTGCTCCAGACGCTGCGCCGGGGACGTGCACCCGGGGTGATGGCATTCGCCCCTCTCAGTGAACAACCGCGACAGCCCTCCAGGCGTCTGCGACTCGGCACTTCGGGGCTGCGGGGGAGCCGGTTGCGGCGATGGTTCGACGGGCCCACCCACAGGTCGAGGTCCGGCAGTCTCATCGCAGACAGTCGCGCCCTCGAGATGTCCGGCGGGCGACGACGACTGGACCTGAACTGGAAGCCGTGGCCCGAGAGGCAGCCGGTGCCCTAAAGCAGCCTTCCTTGCTCTGCCGGCGCTATCAGCTCAGGACCGTCGTTGAAAGCCGAGTTGACGAGCGTGGAGACCTCGTACGCCGCCATGCGCTCGGAGGGATAGGGCGCCAGCACGCTCGCCAGTGCGGCTGCGTCCTGCATCTCCTCGTCCAACCAGAGCGTCTCTAACTCCTCCGGCAGGATGACCGGCATGCGGTCGTGGATGGGGCGGACGAGCTCGTTCGCCTCGGTAGTGATGATGGTGCACGACTCCACGACGTCGCCCTGCGGGCTCCGCCACGCGTTCCACAGGCCGGCGAAGGCGAAAGGCGCTCTGGATGCCAGCGTGATCCGCATGGGCCGCCGTCCTGCACCGTCGTGCTGCCACTCGTAGAAGCCGTCGGCGAGGACGAGACAGCGCCGGCGCGCCAGGGCGGAGCGGAAGCCGGGCCGTTCCACAACCGTCTCAGCCCGCGCGTTGATGATGGGCCGGCCGGAGGGCGCCTGCCCTGCGCCGGACATCAGCAGCCCCCAGCGCATGTACAACGCCTGACGGGGCTCGCCGCCCCTCACAGCGAGCACCGGTTGAGTGGGAGCAACGTTGTACCGGGGAGGCTGCGCCAGCCCATAGGGCTCGAACTCGAACCTGAGCGCGAGCCCCTCTATCTCCATGATGAGACTGAATCTTCCGCACATACCGGTGCTCCGCTGGCGTGCCCGCGTCAAACGTTGAGTTTGCCTTCCCGAGCGTGAGGAAGTCCGAGCCTGCCCGATCGCGGCCTGCCTTCCCTCTCCCCACGAAGGCGCGCAGGCGCAATGCTGTGCACGCTCGCCTCGCGCTCTCCCCGCCAAGCAACGGCACCGGTGACGCCGGGCCGGCTGCGCGCCGGGAAGGACAGAGTATCCGTCCTCAGGGCGCGGGCGTAAGGAGCAGGTGTTGCCGTTTCTTCCGGGCTGAGCCATCCTTCCGCCATGAGGATATTCTGTTCGAGCAAGCAGGCCATCAAGAAGCGGGTCGCGAATCGTTACGACGGCACGTTCGTGAAGACCTCTGAGGGCCACATGGTCGTTGTCAGCAGCATTTCCCGCTGGAATGTCATCTTCGACAACGACTCGCCCGACGGCCCCCCAATGCCGTTGCTCGGCGCACGATCGGCTACGCGCATCGGCATCCCTTTCGTGTCCCGCGACGGCTTCACGTGGGACCTGACGAGGCGTCGCCTCGTGGGTGAGGCCATAAAGAAGGAACGCGAGCGGCTGGCCGGCAACCACGAACACACGTGGGAAGAGGCCTTCGAAACGGTCAGACCACGGCTGACAACGCCCGGACTCGTCCTTGGGTACGGCGACTTCGATTACGAATTCAGCATTGGAACGAACGACCCGGACAAGATGCACCAGTTCCTGGCCGACGATTCCTACCGCGAGTACCTCCAGCAACGATCAACCGTCTTCCTGACCGCCGAGCGGGAGGATGAATGGCTGGCATCCATCGCGGAAGGGCTTGCGCAGGACATCGGAGTGCTCTACGTCCACTGCTCCAGGCTGGTTAAGGATGAGACTGAGGTCCAGGAGCTTTATGACCTCCTGGACAGGACGATCGAGCGCCTGGCCGACATAGGTTCCGCCGAGCCCGTTCGTCCCGGCTTCCTCGGCGTTTCAGGGCGGCTGCAGATCGACGCCCCGTGAGGATGGCCCCCCTGTCGTTGCATGGAACAAATGCTCCGCCAACGTTTGACTCGGAAGTACGACGGGAGCACTATGCGGGCGTGAAATACGGCATGTGAGCGGAGGGAGCATGGAAACAAGGATTCCGAATGTCGACGCGCTCAGGACGTACCTGGAGGAGAAGAACCTCACGCTCGTGATGGACCGGCAGCAGGAGGCCCGGCGGGCGAGGGTGCTGATGCCGTACCAGTGGAAGTGGGAGGACATCGAGCCTGCCGTCCTGGCATCGGGCGAGCTGGTCCGCCTGGCTGAGAACTTCGAAGACACGGCCGGCGTCCTCCGGCGCGACACGCACTTCCACAACCCCAGGAACTCACCGAACGCGAACTTCCCGCTGCGCCTGGGCATCCAGTACGTCGGGCCCGGCGAGCAGGCGGTCTCCCACCGTCACAGCGCCCAGGCCACGCGGTTCGTCATCAAGGGCGCGCCGGATGCCTACACGCTGGTGAACGGAGAGCCCTTCCCGCTGAACGACGGGGACCTCGTCATCACGCCCCACCTTAACTTCCACGGCCACATCAACAACTCGGATACCTACGTGCTGTGGCTCGACGGTCTGCATGGAGCGGGCGTCGGCGCGACGTTCACGGAGGAGTGGCCGGAGGTCAAAGAGGACCTGGAGGTCGACCGGATCGGCGAGTCGCAGCAGATCTGGGGGAGCAATCTCGGCATCCCCGGCCCCGGCGGAGAGGCGCGGCCCTACAGGGAGATCGTCCATCCAGCGGGGCCACAGGTCAGGAACGACGAGTCCCACGTGCACCCGCCCGGGTTCCGGTACTCCTGGGACCAGACCTGGGCGGCGCTGGGAAGGATGAAGCAGAAGGAGGATGAGCCTGACCCCTTCGACTGCTACACGCTGACGTACAGGAACCCTTTGACCGGAGGTCCGACGCTACCCACCGCAGCGTGGGAGATGACGATGCTGACGCCCAACTTCAGAGGTCGAGATCACCGGCACAACAGCTCGGTCATCTACTACTGCTTCGCGGGCAACGGGGTGCTCGTCGTCGAAGGCGAGCGTTTCGAGTGGTCCAAGGGCGACTTCATTGAGCTTCCCGCGTGGATGGCCCACCACCACGAGAACCCGAACTGGGAGGATGCGTTCATCGCGGGCTGGACCGACTGGCCCCTCCAGCGGCTCTCCGGCAACTTCTACTACGAGGAGCTCTAGTCCGGGGGACGCCGCGCCGGACCCGTCAGTCCAGACCGGGCGGGGACGCCGCGGTCATCAGCTCGAAGCTGTGCCCGTCGGGGTCGGTGAAGAACGTCCGGCGGCCGCCGTTCAACTCGTTCGTCTGCATGTTCATCTCACGGGTGCTCGTGCCGTACTTCAGGCCCTCCGCAACGACGCGCTCCAGTATCCCGTCGAACTCTTCCTCCCCCACGCAGAACGCGAAGTGGTGGCTCTTGTGCTCGCCGCCAGCCCCCTTGTCGTCGAACCGCATCACCAGGGTGTCGTTCACCCGAACGTGTCCCTGGGAGCCGCGGACGCCCAGGAACTCCCAGCCCATGACCCGCGCCATGAGCTTGCTCGCCTCTTCCTTGTCCTCAACCGGGATGACCGTGTGGTCCAGGTCCATGGCTACCTCCCCATCTGTTCCATCTTGGTGGCCGCAGGATGCGCCCATTCTCCCCCTCAGTCAAACGGTCGACCGGGGTTCCGTGAATCATGCACGCATCGATGAGTCCCAGCCGGGCCGGGCGCTCTGCATCGCGCGGGCAGCGACGACCGCCGATCACTCGCCCCCTCTCGGAGAGACGTGTAAGCTAGCGCCCGCTCCGTCCAGGCTTGGGCATGGGCGACGAGCAACTTAGCAAGGGGGCGCAGATGACCACTACCGCGAAGGTCTGGACTGAGAAATACGCCGAGATGGTCCATGGGAAGACCCGGTACTGGGAAGCCGGGGCGGGCTATCCCACCATCCTCATCCATGGGGCGGGCTGGACGAGCGGGTGCGAGTCGTGGGTCCGCAACATCGGCCCGCTCTCAGAGCAGCTTCACGTCTACGCTATCGACTGCCTGAACTGGGGCGTAGGCGACGTCTTTCTGCAGGACTTCTCCTTTGCCTACCTGGTGGACCACGTCCGCGAGTTCATGGACGTGATGGGCATCGAGAGGGCGAACTTCGTGGGGCACTCGATGGGAGGGTGGATCGTCACGTTGCTGTCCTACGAAAGTCCGGAGCGAGTCAACAAGGTAGTAAATGTGGCGGGCGGCGGCACCGCGACACGGCCCTTGCAGAACATGGTCGAGTTCAAGGTCCCCTCGGAGGAGCAGATCAGGGAACAGTTCGCCAACCGGTTCCCCGAGGGGACGGTGGACCTGGACGAGGTTGCGGCGCCGTACATCCGGAAGACGTCGCTGGCGGGCCACGGGGAGGCGTTTGCAGGGGTGATGCGGCACATGACCAACCCGGACACGCGCGTGCGCTACAACACGCTGCGCCGCATGCCGCACATCAAGGCGCCGACGCTGGTGTGCTGGGGCACGGACGATCAGACCAACGCATTCGAGATGGGCGAGCAGACGGCCGCCGCCATCCCGGGCGCGCGCCTGGAAGCGTTCGAAGGTGTGAGCCACATGCTGCCCCAGCAGGCCGCGGAACGGTTCAACGAGATCGTGCTGGAGTTCCTGGTGTCGTAGGGGCCAGGGGCATCGAAGCTGCGCAGGGCTTGCCCGTGGTACCCCCGACAGGACTCGAACCTGCAACGCCCGGGTTAAAAGCCCGGCGCTCTGCCATTGAGCTACGGGGGCATCTCCTACAGGCTATCGCAAACCGTTGCCGGTGTTCTCTCAGCGCCTAGAAGAAACCGATGTTGTCCAGGGGCCAGTAGCCGAACCAGAGCTCTCCCACGACGTTGGCCTCGGGAACGAATCCCCAGCGGCGGGAATCGTCGCTCTGCGCCCGGTTGTCGCCCAGCACGTAGTAGTGGCCCTCGGGCACGACGCGCTCGATGATCGTCTCTCCGGAAGCGTGCTCCACGTACGGTTCGGAGAGCGCCTCCCCGTTGCGGTACACCTCGCCACTCTCGATCTCAATCCGGTCCCCCGGCCGCCCGATGAGGCGTTTCACGAAGTACTGCCGCTCGTCCCTCGGCCACTTGAAAACGACCACGTCTCCGTAGTCCGGCCCGCCGAACGGGTACCACATCTCGCCAAGTGGCGCGTCCAGCCCCGGTATCCACCGCGCAACGTGCTCCGCGTCCACGGCCTCGTACGCCATCTTGTTCACGAAGACGCCGTCAAGGTCGTCCAGGAGGGGGCGCATGCTGGGACCCTCTACGCGGTAGTTCTGGATAGCGCCCTGCAGCAACAGCATGAAGAACGCCGCGAGCGCGATGGTCTGGATTGTTTCACGCAGGATGGAACGCATGGTGATGGAACGGGCGCGCCGGTCTGCGCGTATTCTCTAGTATACGGAATACCGGCGGAAGACGAATCGCCCCGCGTGGACCACCCCGCGAGCGCGTTATCCTGGCCGACCAGCCCGCCGCGCCCCACCGGCGACGGAACAGGAGTAGAAAGATGCCATCCCACTCAACGTCCCCCGCAAGAAAGACGGCCCTGCTGCTGAGCGCGGCCCTGATGCTCGCCGCGCTGCTCGCCGGATGCAACGGTAACGGAAACGGCGGCACGGACGGCGACGGCCCCGCGACGAGCGGCCAGAGCAGCGGCAGCAACACGGTTGTCTACGACACGAACAGCGGCATCCACGCGTCCGGGCTCGGTACCGTCTCCGGCGAGCCGGACATAGCAGTCGTCTCGCTCGGCGTCGAGGCGCTGCGCGACACCGTTGCTGAGGCGCGGAACGACGCGGCACGAGCGCTTGCTGCCGTCGTTGAAGAGCTGCGCGCGGCGGGCGTCGCCGAGGAAGACATCCGCACCGCCCGCTTCTCCATCAACCCACGGTACCAGTACGTGCGTGACGGTGAGCAGGAGCTGCTCGGCTTCCTTGTGACGAATACGCTCAACGTGACGCTACGCGACCTCGGCGCCACCGGCGACGTCGTGGACAGCGCGGCCACCGCGGGCGGCGACCTCATCCGCGTGCAAAGCGTCGATTTCCGTATCGAGGACACCGTGGCGCTGGAGGAGGAGGCGCGCGTCCTGGCCATCGAGGACGCCATAGAGAAGGCCGACCTCTACGCGACGCAGCTGGACGTGACTCGCGGCCCGCTCGTCTCGATATCGGAGGGGAGCTTCGACACGTTCCCGGTCGCCGAGGCCCGGTTCGCGGTCGCGGCGATGGACTCGGCAGGCCCGCCAACGCAGTTCTTCGGCGGCGAACTCGAGGTGAGCGTCCGCGTCCAGGCGGTGTTCGCCATCGAGTAGCCAGTTGTCATGTTGAGCGCAGCCGAAACATCTCCCGGGAGCGTTCGTCGACAAGGGGGTGCACGGTCTTCGGGATGCCCTCGCTCAGGAGCGGAGCCGAGGATGTTGAGCGAAGCGCAGCGCAGCCCACGCCTCAGCGCGCAGCATCCTCTCGGAGGAGTGTCGGCGTCCCGTGGCACGCCGCCTGAGAGGTGCCTTCGACTCCGCTCAGCATGACAACCCAATTCCCTGCCGCGGCGATGCGCCCTATGCCTCCAGGGGCGTATCGTCGCGGTTCGCCCACTCTCCCATCGAGCCGTCGTACATGCAGACGGACTCGTGGCCGATGAGCTTGAGGGCAAGCATGGCGTGCGACGCACGCACCCCGCCCTGTCAGTAGACGTGCACCTGCTTCTCCGGCGTGATGCCGAGTCCCCGCGCGATCTCCTCAATCTCGGCCGCGGACTTGAACGTGTCGTCCCCGGCCACGAGGTTCACCCACTCCAGGAACACCGCGCCGGGCACGTGCCCTACCCGCGCATTGCCGCGCGAATTTGCCCCCGTGTACTCGTCCTCGGTCCGCACGTCCCAGATGACGGCGTCGTCCGAGCCGATGACGGCCTTCAGCTTGTCGACGTCCGATTCGATGGCGTGGTCGGGCGGCTGCGGCGTGAACGTCACGCCCCCGCCTTCGACGCCGGACGGCCCCGTTTCGACGTCGCGCCCTTCCGCAGCCCACTTGGTCCAACCGCCGTTCAGCACGCGGACGCTCGTGTGGCCGTAGTAGTTGAGCACCCACCAGAGGCGCGACGCATCCCGGCTGTGGAAGCGGTCGTATCCGACGACGAGCGTGTCGTCGCCTATGCCGACGGACTCGAACCACTCCTTCGCTTCATCGGGCGGCGCGACCAGTCTCGTCTTCTCCGACCCTTTGATCTGCCAGGTGGGCGAGAGCGCAGAACCCGGGATGTGCCCGGCTTCGAAATCGCCGCCCTCCTGCGCCATCTCGATGACACGCACGTTCGGGTCCGTCAGGTGCTCGGCGAGCCATTCGGTCTCGACGAGCAGGTCGTTCCGGGGATAGTCAGCCATCACGCACCTCCGCGCGGAAGGTTACGGGCCGCCGCGCGCCACGGCAAGCGCCTCCGTCGTTCCTGCGCTTCAAGGCGCAGCATCCCCTCGGCGGAACGTTGGCCCACACGGGATGTCACCTGAGAGATTCCTCGGCTCCGCTGCGCTACGCTTCGGCATTACAAGCAGCCAGTTCCTATCGGTCCCTCGGTGACAGGGACAACGAAGGGGGGCGCGATTGCGCCCCCTCTTCTGTCTCGTGAGTCAGCTCCCGGCCCTACGATCGAGCGCGCGCGACGAGGTGCTCCACGTGGTGGTTCTCCTCGCAGTCCGTGGCCGAATACTCCAACTGGAGAGTGACGTGCCCGATGCCGTAACCGTAGGCGATCGAGCGCAGCCGCTTGAGCATCTCGTCCTCCTTGCCGCGTTGGGCCGAGTCCACCAGCACGTGGGCAGTCATGGCGTCGTAGCCGGAGGTGATCGTCCAGGCGTGCACGTCGTGGATGATGGTCACGCCGGGCACGTCCTCCATGTCGCTGCAGATGCGGTACATGTCCAGGTGCTTGGGCGTGCCCTCGAGCAGCACCTTGAACACGCGCATGAACAGCCCCCAGGAGCTCTTGAGAATGAGCAGGCCGATGCCGATGCTCAGGATGGGGTCGGCGAGGTACCAGGGGGAGTCCGGGGTAGTCGCCAGTGTGAGGATCAGCACACCGGACAAGACGACGCCGATGGAGCCGAAGAGGTCCGCCATGACGTGCTGGAAGGCGCCCTCAGCGTTCAGGCTTTCGCCTGCAGCGCGGTGCAGGACGTAGGCCGCCAGGATGTTGACGACCAGACCAGCCGCTCCAACGCCCAGCAGCAGCGGCCCCTCCACCTCCGGTGTGTCCCGGAGGCGGTGGTACGCCTCGAAGAAGATCCAGCCCGCGATGACCCACAGGCTCAGCGTGTTGAGCAGCGCCGCGAGCACCTCC
>JAPOOH010000201.1 GCA_026713505.1 Chloroflexota bacterium
CAAGGCGCAGGGCAACGTCCCGGGCGCCGTCCAGGAGACCATCGCCGACGCCCACCGCAGCACCTTCGACTGGCGCACCCTGCTGCGCCTCTACATGACCGACGCCGCCGCCAGCGACTACAGCTGGAGCGTCCCCAACCGCCGCTTCATCGACTCCGGCCTCTACCTCCCCTCGATCCGCTCAGAAGGAATGAACGCGCTCGCCGTCATCATCGACACCTCCGGTTCAGTCGACACCGACATGCTTGCCCAATTCTGGTCGGAAATCCGCGAGCTCGCCGCCGAAATCAACCCCGAGCGCGTCATCCTCCTCCAGGTCGACGCCGCCCTGCAGGACGAGCAGGAGTACGCGCCCGAGGACCTGCCCGAACGCATCGACGTCAAGGGACGCTGGGGAACCGACTTCCGGCCCGGCTTCAGCCACCTCGAAGAGGCCGAAATCCAGCCCGCAGTCTGCCTCTACTTCACGGACATGGAGTGCGATCGCTACCCCGAGACCGAGCCGCCCTATCCCGTCATCTGGTGCGACTACGGCGACGGCGACGGCTTTGCCGCCCAACCCCCGCCCTGGGGCGAGCGCATCAGGATCGCCGACTGATCCTCCGCGAACCCACACCCCCGTCGAGAGCACGGCCTGCCGCGCCGCAAACCCGCCCGCAGCGCCACCTCCCCTTCAACGCCAGGAGCCCTGCCATGAGCACTACAGAGACCGCCACCTGCCAGAGTTGCGGCTGGACGGGCCGCGTCGAGGAGACCAAGGAGCTTCGCGACGTCTGGGACCGCGTCCTGCCGGGCGACGTCATGCCAGCCGGCGAATGCCCGGAAGAAGGCTGCGGCGCCGCCGCGATGCTCGATCAGGACGGGAGCGACGACGACCTGCGCCCCGCGCTCGTCGCGCTCATGCTCGGCCTCGACCGCCTCCGCGAAAGCGTCCCCGGCGGCGCGCTGCCCTCGCCCGTCGCCGCCAACCTCCAGGAACTCGCCGACTACGCCCGCAGCGCACTGGCAGCGGGCTCCCTGGTGCAACCCGTGTGCGATGCCTGCGGCGGAACCTCCGTCCAGGTCGACGCCTGGGCGGCATGGCACCTCGACGCGCAGCGCTGGGAGCTGCACTCCACCTACGAACCCGGCGCCATCTGCACCGACTGCGACGCCGAGTGCAGCTACACCATGAAGCCCGTCGCCGGCTGACCGGCGTCCCGCCCCGGCCGCTCCCGCCCCCTGCCTCTCCTTTCCGGCCCCGTATCGTCTCCCAACCATCGCTCCCCGCCCCAAGAAGGCCGGGAGCGAGCCGGCGGCGGCCGAGCCGAGAACAGGCCTGAGAGAGGGATGTCCTCCGCTCTCCCCAACCACAGGCAGACCCCGCCATGATCCCCGCCACCACCATCCTCAACCGCCACACCACGATCGCCGCCATTCTCGTCACCGCACGCGCGATCGTCGCCGATCCCGCCCGCTGGTGCGCCTGGCCCCACGCTCTCGACGCCAACGGAGACGGCTGCGAAGGCCGCGAGCACCGGGCAGCCCGCTGGGGCGCGCTCGGGTCCCTCGATCGCGCGGCATCGGACGCCGACTCCTCGCACACCATGTTCCTCGACGCGCGCCAGCAGCTGAACGACGCCTCGGTCCGTCTCGCCCGCAACTGGAACGGAACCCCCTGGGTCCTTGACCACGACGCCGCTCACACCATGACCGTCGCCATCTTCGACGAGGCGATCCGGACCATGCGCAAACCACCCGCGCCCGGCGCGATTGACACCCTCGCGCTCGCCCGCATCCTGCTGGCCCGTCCCGACCGCTGGGCCCAGGGCGCCATCGCCCTCGACAAGCGCGGCAAGGCGCTCAGCACCTTCGACAACGCCTGCCGCTTCTGCGCCGCAGGCGCGATCGGACTCGCCACGCACGTGCTGCACGAGCACGAGCACGACCGGGACCTTACGGGCTCTTCCTTCGAGCACGCCGAGCGCCTGCCCGACTGCGCCGCCTACAAGCTCGGCGAGTACCAGAGCTACATCGGCCTCAACGAGCACGACAGCCACGCGCAGGTCCTCGCCATGTTCGACCACGCCCTCGACATGGCGTCGCCTCAGCCCGCGCCCCAACCGGAGGCATCCTGACCATGCCCCACGCGACCCCCACGCCCCGCGACCTCCTCGCCGAAGCCCGCACCATCATCGCCAAGCCCGAATGCTGGACCCAGGGCACCGGCGCCCGCGACGCCGCGGGCGAGCCCATCGGCGTCGAGCACCAGGACGCCGTCTCGTGGTGCGCCACCGGCGCCCTCAACTGCGCCATGTACCGTCACACCGACTCCCTCGAGGTTCCGCCGCCCCTGCAACGCGCCTGCGAGCGCGCCGGCGCCATCCTCACAGCCACCGTCCGCGCCCTCACCCTCGGCCACTACACCGAGACCGCCACCTACAACGACACGACCAATCACGGCTGCATCCTTCACACCTTCGACATCGCAATTTCCGATGCCAAGCGCCTTGCAGCCCACCACCTCGACTGATCCTCCCTCGCGCGCGCGAATACATCATCGACGGCGCCCCACGCCTCACCGAGGAGCCGCCCATGCATCTGACCGACATCCGCATCCACGAAATCGTCGACGTCGCCGGCCTCCCCGGCTACGCGCGCGGCACCGCCATCTTCAGCAACGGCCGCGGCTACGAATTCCACGCCAACTTCGCCCACGGATACGGCGACGAGTGCGTGACCATCCTCCGGCCCACGGACCGGCGCCACCGCCTGACACAGACCCGTCGCGCCTCCGAAGCGATCCAGCAACGCCTCGGCTTCGCCGAAATCGCCAGCCGCGAGCACGACGCCATCGCGGCCTTCGAATACGAACGCGTCACCGCCTGCAAGGAGCTCATGTCGGGCAGCACGTCCTGACCGGACGCACACGCCTGCAACCTGCGCCTCGACGCCGAGAGGCCCGGGCAGCCGGGCGGGCGGCGAACCGGCTGCGCGCGCGGAGCGGGTTCCTCCCTCCCTTCGCAACGACGGAAGCCCGCCATGCACCAACCCGACAGCGCCCCATCCCCCGATCCCGTCATCTCAACCTACAGCCGTGCCCAGGCGATCGAAGACGGCATTCTCGTCGACGTCTCCGACACCGCGCGCGAAGCGGGCTTCAGCATCCCCGTCGCGGTCACGCGCACGGTCTGGACCCGCCTGATCGCCCTCCCCGACGGCTACCGCGGCTTCCAGGACGAGCGCGGGCGGCTCTGGGACGTGCTCTGGATGGCGCGCCACTACGCGCTCCGCGCCTCCAACAGCGACCGCGTGACCATGAGCGTCCGCGTCCGCGACGTCCGCAAGGAC
>JAPOOH010000202.1 GCA_026713505.1 Chloroflexota bacterium
GAGACGACAGGGCGCACGGAGAACACGGTCCGGCATCATGTCAAGAAAATCTACCGCAGACTCAACATCTCGACCCAGACTGAGCTCGTGCGCCAGGTTCTGCTATTGCCGTATGGGAAGGCCACGAGGCGCGAGCCGGAGGCAAAAGATGCCCGAGGTCTGCGACCAAAACGCCGACCGCCAGCCCGCCTGGCGGAATGACGAGGACAAGTTCAACGCGAGGAAGAGACATGTTTGACTGGCGATGATCAAGGAACGGCACCGGCACGCCGTGGTGTGACGGGGTCCGGGAAAAGCACCGGACTCGCCTGCAACGGTGGCGGCCCGCCCCTGCCATTCTTGCCGCTGTCGCCGCGCCGGCCGTGCTCACCTGCTATGATGATCGCCGGTGCGCCGTGCCCGACAGCCCGGACGCGATTGCCGGTCGGCTCAAGGCGAATGCCGACGCTTTCCCGTACGCCATTGGGCAGCCCGGCGGCGCCCTGACGCAGGGCACCATCTCCGAGCCGCTCCCCCTGAACCTCGCCATCGCCAACGACGCCTCGTCGTCGGAGGTCCTGGGGTATCTATTCGAGGGGCTGACCGAGACCTCCTGGCTGACCGACGAGGTCGGGCCGGCACTCGCCAAGTCCTGGACCCGTTCCGACGACGGCCTGACCTGGACCTTCAGCCTGCGCAAGGACGTGACGTGGCACGACGGAACCCCGTTCACGGCGCACGACGTGGTTCACCTTCAACGACATCATCTACAACCCGGATATCGAGGCGAACGCCCGGGCGGCGTTCAACTTCCGGTTCCTGGATGAGACCGGCGCCTGGACGACGGAGGCCATGACCGTCGAGGCGCCGTGTCCGACGCTTCAGGGTTGCAGCGCCAGCCGGAGTTGCGCCGCGTTTTCCCGCATGACGCTCAGGAAATCGCCTTACTCGGGCCTGTTCCGGCACGGATCGAACACCAGGCTGCCGACGCCCAGCTCCCCCAGCCGCTCGACGGAAGCCTGCAGGGGCTGACCTTCCCACAGCATCCAGCTGGCCGCGTGCCCCTCCAGTACGGACTGCAATTCCCGCCACTGCCCGTCGTCCGGCAAGGCGTCCGGTTCCCACATGACGCTTTCCAGGTTCAGGCCGTAGCGCCTGGCCAGGTATTGGTACACCGGATGGGATGCCAGCAGGGGTCGCGCCCGGGCCAACTCCGCAATCGCCTGGAATTGACGGTCGAGGTCCAGGAGGTCCCGTTCCAGTTTGGCATAGCGCTCTTCGAAGCTGTCCCGGTGAGCGGGCAGCAGTCGGCTCAATCCCTCCCTGATCGCCTGTGCCTGCCGGACCGCCTGGCGGAAGTCGAGCCACGTTGTGAAAGCTGTGCCGCCGTGCGAATGCTCGCCTTCGGGCCCGTGGCTGTGGGCGCCCGTTTCCGCCGCCGCGATGAAATTCGCCTCGAATGCCTGCGACGTGTCGATCGATCGGGAGCCGGGCAACGACGCGGTCTTCAGCCATTTGGCATAGCTTGCGCCGTTGAGCAGGATCAGATCGGCCCCCTGGAAGGACGCAATGGTTTCCACGTCCGGCGCCCAGAACGCCGGGTCCACGTCGGCCGGTGCCGGAAACACGACGCTGACCCGCTCGCCGCCGATTCGTTGCGCGAAGTAGTAAAGCGGATAATTCACCGTGTACACCGTCGGTTGAGCCTGGCAGTCCGCCCAGGCCAGCACGACGAAGGCGACCCCCAGCCAGGTCACCAACCCCGAACGCTTCTTGAACATGCCTCGCCTCCTGCGACCCTCGACGATGTCGAACGGCTGCCGCCCGTCTTGCCCCTCACCCGCCCCGCAAGCTGCTGCGGGGCTTCCCTCAATGCAGCAGATTATGCATGAAACGCAAGCCCCGCCTGTCCTCCCAGATGGGAGGACGCCTTGTCACCTGGCGTTTCGTCGTGAGCGTTGATTATCCTGGTTCCCACTCCCGCATCCCTTGACCGCTGCGGCACCAGTACCCTTGGATGAGATGAAGCCCTTGCTGTCAACCACTGCCGAGAAGATACGAAACTGGAGTTGACCCGCTTTCGTGGATATCTAATCCTGTTGCCAGGAGGAGGAATTCACGATGCCACGAACACATGCTCCATACCCGCCTGAGTTTCGCCACCA
>JAPOOH010000203.1 GCA_026713505.1 Chloroflexota bacterium
AGTTGTCACCCCTACCCGAGGCGCTTCGACATCGGCACGTGGTCGATGCCTGCCTCCACGAACGCAGGACCCGTGACCGCATAGCCGTGCCGCTCGTAGAGCGCCTGCACGTACGTCTGTGCGTGCAGGCTCGTCTCCGCGATGCCCAGCCTCCGTGCCTCCGCCTCCAGCGCCGCGAGCAGCAGCCCCGCGATGCCCCGCCGCCGCCAGGCCGGAAGCACCGCGACGCGTCCAATCCGGGCCTCGCCCTCCCGCGTCAGCCGCGCCGTGCCGATGACCGTCGGCCCTTCGCTCGCCACGACGTGTACGGCGCTGTCGTCCGCCTCGTCGCGCTCGAGTTCCTCGGGCACGCTCTGCTCGACGATGAAGACGTCGTGACGCACTGCGAAAGCGCCTTGCATGTCGTCGTCGCTCGAGACGACCCTCACCTCGATGTGCTGCTGTGCGTCCATGCGGCGATTATAGGAGCGCGGCTATAATCCGTTTCACTCTTCTCTGGAGCGCTTCCCATGAAACTGTCCACTGACCGCATCCTCACCACTCACGTTGGCAGCCTGCCGCGTCCCGACGACGTTGCCACGCTGCTCCTCCAGAAGGAGCGCGAGGAACCGTACGATGCTGACGAGCTGGACACGCTTGTGCGGCAGGGTGTTGCCGATATCGTCGCGCGGCAGCACGCCGCCGGTGTGGACGTGGTGAGCGACGGCGAGATGAGCAAGGTCGCCTACTCCACCTATGCCAAGGACCGGCTCACAGGGTTCGGGGGGGATAGCGAGCGTCGTCCCAACCTGGATGTCGCCCCCTATCCGGCCTTCCGCGCCAAGATGGCGCGGATGACAGGCGACCAACCGATGCGCCGCCCACAGTGCGTCGCGCCGGTGGAGATGAAGGACCGGGAGCCGCTGCGGAAAGACCTCGAGAACTTCCGGGCTGCGGTCGATGGATCGGGCGTCGCCGAAGCGTTCATGACATCGTCCTCGCCGGGCGTGGCCTCCGTCTTCATGCCCAACGCTTACTACCCGACGCACGAAGCGTACGTGGAGGCGCTGGGCGAGGCCATGCGGGAGGAGTACGAGGCGATCGTCGATGCCGGGTTCGTGCTGCAGGTCGACTGCCCGGACCTCGCGATGGCCTTCCACACCGGCTTCCAGGGGCTGACCGAAGAGGAGTTCCTCCGGCGCGCCGAGCACCACATCGAGGTGTTGAACGGAGCGTTGGAGAACGTGCCCGCGGGATCGTCGCGGCTGCACGTCTGTTGGGGCAACTACGAGGGGCCGCACGATCACGACATCCCGGTGTCGAAGATCATGCCCATCCTCCTGCGGGCCAAGCCGTCCGCCATCCTGTTCGAGGCATCGAACCCCCGACATGCCCACGAGTGGAAGGAGTGGCGGGACGCGCGCATCCCCGACGACAAAGTCCTCATTCCCGGCGTCCTCGACTCCACGAGCAACTTCGTGGAGCACCCGGAGCTGGTCGCCCAGCGCATCGAGACCTTCACCGACATCGTGGGGCGGGAGCGGGTCCTTGCGGGTTCCGACTGCGGCTTCGGCACGTTCGCGGGCTACGGCAAGATGGACCCGGACATCATCTTTCGGAAGCTCGAGGCGATGTCGG
>JAPOOH010000204.1 GCA_026713505.1 Chloroflexota bacterium
CAGGTTGCTGAACGGCTCGTCCAGCAGCAGGATCTTCGGCTCGATCACGAGCGCTCGGGCGAGAGCGACGCGCTGCTGCTGGCCGCCGCTGAGCAGCGGTGCAGGGCGCTTTTGCAGGCCGGGCAGGTTCACGAGGTCCAGCACGTGGGCCACGCGCTCGCGTATCTCGGCGCGCCTCATGTGGCGTGTCGCGAGCGGGAATGCAACGTTCTCCTCCACGGTCATGTGCGGCCAGATGGCATAGGACTGGAATACCATGCCCAGGTCGCGCTTGTCCGGCGGCAGGCGGAAGCGCTTGCTCGTCACCACCACCTCTCGCTCGCCGAAGTAGATGTCCCCCTCATCCGGGACCTCGAGTCCCGCGACCATACGAAGCGTCGTCGTCTTGCCGCAGCCGGACGGACCGAGAAGCGTGTAGACCTCGCCGTCCTCCACATTCAGGGAGAGTTCATTTACCGCGGGGACCAGCCCGCCGGGGTACGTCTTGCTCAGCCCCTCGAGCTTCACCGCTGCGTTTCGTCCGTTGCTTGCGCTGGCTGTCGTCATCGTTCCTACCTCGGGTTCGTCGTAGGCCGACCGATGTGGCCCGTACATCTCCCGACTGAATGCGGACGGGCGCGGACCACACCATGCAGGAGAGTTGCGTGCACGCTACCCTTATGACGCGCGAACGTCAAGAGCAGGGGGCGTCTGGCCTACGTATCCGGGCACGTCTGTGCTCATGCAGAAGCACATCCATCAATCCCACCCACCTGGCCTCTACGAAAAACGTTGCGCGGGCTTGACAGCATCCAGACAATGAATGCTGTCAGGCAACGAGGAATAACACGCGTGAGCAGAGGGGGGCGGGATGGTCGAAGAACAGGCAGAAGGCAGGACCCGACCGAGGAAAGAGTCTCCTTACCGCCTCTGGAAGGCGGCAGAGGGCATCCCGGTCCATGCGGGCTCGTATGTCGACAGTCTCTACACCGTCGAGGTGGGGGCCTGGGACCGCGTGGGTCAGAAGGGGGCCATCATCAACCTGGCGAGCCAGGAGCAGGACGACGGCTGGATCATAGAGATTGCGCCCGGCGGCCAGACGAATGTGTTGCACCACATGTTCGAGGCTACGTTCTACGTTCTCTCGGGCCGGGGCGCCACGATGTTCTGGCAGGAGGGACAGCCTCACGACCTCGTGGAATGGAAGCGCGGCAGCATCTTCTCTCCACCGTTGAACTGTCACTATCAGCACTTCAACGGCGACGGAGAGGCGCCCACGCGGCTGTTTGCGGTAACCAACGCGCCGATGGTCATCAACCTCTTTCGCGACGGTGACTTTCCGTTCAACGACACATTCCAGTTCAGCCAACGATATGAGTCGGGGACAGGTTTCTTCGACGCTGCGGACGAGCGACTGTGGCGCAATGCCTGGACCACGAACTTCATCGGCGATATCCGCTCCTTCGGGCTCGACGACGCGGCGAACCGCGGCGCAGGCGGCCTGCTCACCATGTTCGCGATGTCCAACAACTCCATGGCAGCGCACTGCAGCCAGTTTCCGCCCGGCACCTACAAGAAGGCACACCGGCACGGCGTGGGAGCCCACGTCATCATCCTGAGCGGCGAGGGTTACTCGCTCCTCTGGTTCGAGGGCCAGGAACGGCGAAGAGTGGACTGGCAGGACGGAAGCATGCTCTCGCCCATGGAGATGGAGTACCACCAGCACTTCAACAAGGGGCCTACCCCGGCGCGTTATCTCGCCTTGCGGCTCGGAGAGCTCGACTCGCGTCACTACCAGGGGTTCATGCCTGAACAGATCGAGTACGAATACGAGGACCCGGCTATCTACGAGGAGTACGCGCAGGAGTGCGTGAAGCACGGCGCCGAACTGGTTCTGCCGCGCCCGCAGTACGCCACCGGGTAGTACCTGGCCTCTGGGTCTCTCATCGAGTCCGCGAGCCCGGCTAGTGGTGCTGAACGCCCAGCCTGAGGCCGAATCTCCGGGCGACGATCGCCACGCCCACGGTCATTACGATGAGGATGATGCTGACTATGCCCGCACGCTCGTAGTCGGCGCCGGACGAGGACATCAGCTCCAGCGCGAGGATGGAGAGCGTGATGGTGTCGCGGCTGGCCAGCAGGATGATGCTGGAGGTCGTTTGAGCGGCAATCACGAAGTTGATCGTGCCGATCAGGATAATCGTCGGCATGATGAGCGGTAGCCAGATCTTGAAGTACGTATACACCCACCCTGCTCCGGAAACCCGCGCCGCCTCCTCCATGTCTGCCCCCACCTGAAGATAGACGCTCTTGAGCAATTGGGTGCTCGTGAGCTTGCCCTGGAGGATGACAACGAGGATGAGCGCCCAGATGGTGCCGTAGAGAGCGATGAACCCCGGCGTGCGGAGGAACAGCCACAGCAGGCCCAGGCTGGACAGCATGCCCGGAATGGCTGCCGACATCCAGAAGAACGAGTCGAGCACGATACGGCCCCGCCATTGCGTGCGCACGAGGATGTAGGCGATCACCGAGAAGATGATCGGTGACACTATCGCCGTGCTGAACGCCAGGATCAGCGTGGTCCTGAGCGCCTTGACGAATACCGGCGATATCCACACCTGCCGCCAGTGCTCGATGGTGTAGGTGGGCTCGGACTGGAAGAAACCGACCCGCGTCATGATGCTCCCGCCTATGAGCGTCAGGGCAGGGATCACGACCAGCATCGCCAGCAACGCCGCCAAAGCGCCGAACACCACCCACCGGTACTTGCCAAGGTCGATCAGCCCCGGCTTGAACTGGCCCGACACCGTGGTGTATTGCCGCCGGGACAGCAGCCAGCGCTGGACAGGGATGATGACGGCTATCAGAACGAGCGTGATACTGGCCAGCGCGGTCGCGCTGCCGTACTGGGGCGGGTCGAACTCCCGTACGAACTGGTAAATCTTCGTGGAGAACACGAAGAAGTGGAACGGCCGGCCCAGGATCTGCTCCACCTCGAAGGAGGAGAATATCCTGACCACGTTGAGCATGAAGACGACCGCCATGGGCGGGATCATGACCGGGAGCGTCACGCGCATGAGGGTTTTGATGTTGGAGGCGCCGGAGACGCGGGCTGCTTCTTCCAGCGCAACATTCATGTTGCGGAACGCCGGGGTGAGCAACATCACCTTGCCCGAGATGGTGCCTCCCATGAGGTGGGCGAAGATGATGCCTTCTATGCTGTAGATGTTGAACGGGTGCTCGCTGATGAAGGGCAGCAGGACGACCGCCTGGTTGAGCATGCCACGGTATGGGTCCAGCAGAAGGGCCCAGCCTACGGTAGTAGCGATACCGGGCATCATGAACGAAACCCAGAACATGAATTCGATGCCGTAAGACCACTTCACGTTCGTTCGCGCCAGGGTCCACGCGATGAGCACTGCCGCGGGGAAACCGATCCCCGTGTACAGGAAATAGATCATGAAGGTGTTCCAGACGGCGGTCCAGATACCGGGCTGTGAGAACGCGACCCGCCAGTTGTCCAGGGACCACTCGGTCGGTTGGCCGATGCCGGCTATGTTGAAGCTGTTGACGAAGACCAGGATCACCGGGTACAGGATGTAGAACCCGAACGTGATGATCAGCACCGCCATGATGAGATGGCGGGGCTTCGGGCCGGCGCGCAAGCGCGCTACCGGCCTCTCAGCCAACCTCTCAACGGTCAGGTCCTGCTGACTCGCCACCGGCTTCCTCTCTCGCTGCAATCGCGAAACGGCACCGTCGGTGTCCTGGTCTACCCTGCCTCGGCTACCTCAGTCCCAACTCGTCGTAGAGTCCCTGCACCCAGACGATCGCTTCGTCGAGCTTGGTCGGGAAGTCGGGGTCGATCTCGGTGTAGAGGTAAGTCTTGTTCGGGTCCCGTCGGTTCGCCGGCAGCACGTCGTCCTTGGGAATGTCGAGCCTCAGGGAGTCCTGGCCGCCCATCGGGAGTTCGGCCTGCTGCATGAGCGTCTGGCCTTCCTTGGTGAGCCACCAGTTGACGAACAGCTTCTGGGCGTTCGGGTTGGGTGCGCTGTCTATGGCCATCAGCGTATTGCCACCCGTTGAGAGCCTGGATCCCTCTGCGAGCCCCGCGGTGAACTCGGCGACAGGCAGTCCCTCGGCCTCGAGTTCCGCTTGTTCACAGCCGAGGAAGCAGATGTCGAACTGCCCGATAGCCGTCCATTCACCTGCCGTCCGGGCGTCCGGGGCGATCGTGGGGTCCATCTCGCGGTGCAGTCGCTCGATGTACTCCGTACCCAGGTCAGGGTGCCAGTAGAAGAAGGCTGTCGTCTGCGTCACGCCGGCGATGTGCCAGGGCTGGAAGACGATACGCCCCTTGTACTTGGGGTCCAGCAGGTCCCAGTAGCTGCTGATGTCGGCCGGGTTCACGTTGTTGGAGTTGTAGGAGAACTCCGCCGCTGACGCGTTGGCCACGAAGGGCCGGACGTACTGCGCCTCCGGGTCGACGTAGTTGATGCCGCCAAAGAACGCGTCTTCGTCGAGCGCCTCGGGGTGGAAGATAAGCGGCTTGAGCGGGGCCAGGGCTCCGCCGGGCAGGAGCCGCGCGTTGGACGTGCGCAGGCCGCCCATCCAGACGTCGAGATCATACCTGCCTGCCTCGCGCTCGGCCTGGACGCGGTCCCACTGCTCACGCGACGAACCTGTCGAGTTGACGACACTGACGTTGAACTTGTCCTCGAATACTCCCAGGACGTTGCGGATGTTCGCGCCTCTCCCAACGCCGCAGCAGATGAAGGCGACCAGCTCGCCCTCTGCCTGCGCAGCTTCAATGAGCGCCTCCCACTCCGCCACGAACGGGTCCACCGTTGGCTCCGGCGTCGGCGTGGGATCGGGCGCAGGGTCGTCGGTCATCGCCATCGCGGTCGGCGTGGCGGTTGGCGGCACAGGGGTGGGAGTGGGCTCCGGTACCGGTGTCGGCGTGGGGTCGGAACCACACGCAGCAGCCGCCATGAGGGCGAGCATGCTGACCATAACTAGCGCTAGCTTTCTCATCTCCGTCCTCCCTCGGACCCGAACGGGACGAGCCCGCCCGTACAGGAAAGTTGCGTGCACGCTACCCCCGTGGAACACGAACGTCAAGCGGAGCAGAAAGGATGTCTATAAGTGTCGTCTGTCGCCCCCCTGAAACGACGTTATCCGCCGCTACAGGAAGCGCGATCGATGCGGCGATGGCGGGAGTGCGAGGGAGTCGAACCCTCCCCGAACCAGGAAGCTGGCCCGGCAACGGTTTTGAAGACCGCGAGACCCACCGGGACCCATCCACTCCCGCGTTGAGACCCCCGCAGTATAAAGGGGCTGCGCCGGACGCGGTGGGGGATGCGCGCCGACAGCAAAGGCGGCGCCTTCAAGAAGGGCGCCGCCTGTTCAGCAGACCGTTGAATGAGGAGCGGTTACTCCTCGAGAACCTTGTCGATCTTCTTCTTGAGGATGGCCTTCGGGACCGCGCCGATGACGTTCTCCGCCACCTTGCCGTCCTTGAACAGGAGCAGCGCAGGGATGCTGCGGATACCGAACTGCATCGCCGTCTGTGGGTTGGAGTCCACGTCCAGCTTAGCGAACGCGAAGCGGCCCTCGTACTCCTCTGCGAGTTCGTCAACCACGGGCGCAATCATCTTGCACGGGCCGCACCAGTCCGCCCAGAAGTCGACCAGTACGGGTTGGTCGCTTTCGAGGACAGTCGTGGCGAAATCGGCATCGGTAACGGGCTGGGGCTTTGCCATCTCAGGACCTCCGTTCACTTGCGCCAGGGCGTGCTGCTGTACGTCCAGACTGCGTTACTTATGTACTGCTCAGTATAACCCAACCCACAACACTTATCCCGTCCCAGCGTCGGAAACGCTCACCAGCGCCCACAGGCCGCCCGATCCCATCGGCATGTGCGGAACGAATCCCTCCACCCGATCGCTGAACGCCCACCGCTCAGCGGCGCCAGCAGCCATGAAGAACAGCGCCTCGCTCAGCATCTCCCGCTGCAGCGCCTGCGCAAGCCCCGCACGAGCCGCGCCGTCCAGCTCTCTCGATTGCTGCTCGATGAGCGCGTCGAGCGACGCAGCGCCCCCCGTCACGTTGAACGCGCTGCCGGAGTGTACGAGGCCCAGCAGGAACGCATTCGGCGTATCGGTGGGCGGCATCGGCCCGACGAACGCATCGAAGTCTCTCTCCTGCCATACGCGGCGAAGGTATGTGGCACGGCTCAACACCTCGACCGTAACCTCGAACCCTGCCTCCTCCAGTTGCTCCGCAAGCAGTCGTCCGTGCTCAATGTACGTCTCGCCGAAGTTTGCGACGGTAAGCGTCACCGGCCCCGGCGCTCCCGGGTCCGCGAGCATCGCGCGCGCTTGCGCCGGGTTGCCGAAGGGCGCGTCGATCTCCTCCTGGGGCAACGCCCAGGCGCCGGCGGCGAGCGGCAACCCGGTGGAGACCGAACCGATGCCGAACGCCGCTCGCAGCGCATCGCCGGGCGAGAGGGCAAGAAACGCGGCACGGCGGACTGAGCGGTCGTCGAAGGGAGGCCTTGCGGAGTTGAGGCCGAACAGCACTCCCCTGCCGGAGCGGTGCACGACCTCCGACGAGAACCCCTCCGCTTCGAGTTCGGGCCAGTCGGACTCCGACACCTGCGCGAGGTCCACGCGGCCCTGCCGAAGCAGGTGCGTCACGACGTCCGCGTTCGAGGCGGGATGGAAGACGATGCGTTGAACGTTGGTCCCGGTGTTGTGGCCGTCCCACGCGGTGAGCGTGACTTGCCCGGTGATGCCCCGCTCGTACAGCCAGGGGCCCGCGCCCGGTAC
The DNA here is from genome assembly GCA_026713505.1 of Chloroflexota bacterium. GTDB lineage: Bacteria > Chloroflexota > Dehalococcoidia > Lucifugimonadales > Australimonadaceae > Bin16. Next base: position 6,810 of record JAPOOH010000204.1, read on the forward strand.
GTCGCTCCGCTGGACGTCCACCCCGTCCAGCGACTCGGGCGCGAGCAAGACCGCGTAGGGGCTCGCCAGCTTAGTCGGCAGGTCCGGGTCCGAATAGCGCAGCCTGAACCGGACGACCTCCTCATTCACCGCTTCGACGCTGTCGACAGAGTCGAGCAACGACCGGTGCGGCAGTCCCGGTGTCCGCAGGCGTTCCATACTGAAGACCACGTCCTGCGGCGTCACCGGCCTCGACGCGAATCCCTCGGCGGGCTGCCAGTGGGCGTCTCGGCGCAGCGTGAACTCGGCAGTCAGGTCGTCGACGAAGCGCCACGACTCACAGAGGTCGCACTCCACCGCAAGCGTGGGGGGCACACCCTCGTGGAGCGTGAACCGCATAAGCCGCCCGTGGCTGGGACCGGGACCGAATAGGGCCGCCCACTCGGAGACCATCGCGTGCATGTCCTTGTGCGGCGCCGCCCCGGTAACGCCTACACGAAGCGTGCCCTCCGGCGGAGGAAGCGGCGTCGACTCGGCGATGAGGGTTGGGGTCGGGG
>JAPOOH010000205.1 GCA_026713505.1 Chloroflexota bacterium
AAATGGGGAGGCGACAGACCACGCTCGCCCGTACTTGCCAGCCGCGTAGCGCAGTACACGGCAGGACGCGCCCCACCCTTCCACTCCGCCCCGTGTGGCCTGCCCGGCCACTCTGGATTCCCGTTTTCACGGGAATGACGGGAGAAGGCGGGAATGACGGGGGCCTTTTTCACAGGAACGACAGGACCGGCTACGCTGAGGTGAGCTGGTCCAGGATGCTCGTCCAGTTCTTGCCGGAGCCGCCGCCGCTGCTGGCGACTATGGTGCCGTCGCGGGCGATGCCGACGTAGGTCGCCTGCGAGCGGATGTTGAAGGCCTGCTGCGTGCCCTGCTCGGCCTCAGCGAAGATCCAGTCGTAGCCCTCGCCGCTGGCGTACGAGTCCAGCTTCGCAGCGTCCTCGTTGAAGGCTACGAAGAGAAACTCGACATCGTCCTTGTAGGTGTCGTAGAGGGGGTCCAGCGTACGAGCCTCGCCGCGGCAGGTCGGTCACCACGTGGCGAAGAAGTAGAGGAGGACGCCGCGTCCCGCCGCAACGGATTCCAGGTTGGTCGAGGAGCCGTCCGGCAGCGTCAGCGATGCATTTGCGGCGCGGTCGCCGTGGTCCGAGCCGACGGCCAGGTCGGTGCGCCATGCCCCGGCTGCCATGCTGCCGCCGGTGTCCGCGGCGGGCTTCGGCGTCGGCGTGGCGGTCGGCTCCGGCTCGGGGGTGGGCGTCGGCTGTGGCGCCGGCGTTGCAGTTGGGTCGGAGCCGCAGGCGGCAAGTGTAAACAGCAGGAGGAGCAGGGCTGCTCCCGCCGTGACGAGGGATGTGCTGCGCTTGACCATCGCCCGGTAAGGCTAGGGCGCGTGCGGTTGGGGTGTCAATGCGGTGGGGGCCGCGCTCGTCGCGCGTTGGTCGGACAGGTGAGAGATGGTTCGACTCCGCTGCGCTGCGCTCAGGATGACAAGGCCCGGTCCCACACCGCCCCGCCCCACGGAGTGACCGTGTGGCCTGGCGGCCACCTGCTGGGTTCCCGCCGGTGCGGGAACGACGGGGGGCGTGCCCTCACCCGACGCGCAAGCGCGTCTACCTCTCCCAGGGGGAGAGGTGGGGGCGTTGTTCCTGCCGGTGCGGGATGGTTCGACAGGCTCACCATGAGCGGGGGAGGCTATCTTCACAGGAACGACGGGGAGCCTTCTCACGAGGACGACGAGGTTATCCGCGCTTGCGGGGTTTGCGCGCCTTGGGAGCGGGCTGTCCTGCTTCGAGCGAGGCCAGCAAGGCCAGCCCCGTTGGAGTCGGGGCGTAGGCGTAGACGGCGTACGAGGCGGTCACCCGCTCCACGAAGCCGCCTTCCACCAGCCCCCGCAGTGCAGTTTCGCCCAGGTAGGGAGGCAGCCGCAGCAGGTGATCGGACACAGGGACGTGACGGGCGGCGTGCTGCTCCGCCACGAGGCGGAGCAGGCGCAGCGGGTAGGAGCGCACCTCGTCTGAGAGGTTGCGCAGCGGGCCGGTGGCCGCGAGGGCCTCTTCGGCTGCGCGGATGCGGTCGTCCTGGGTCATGGCCTGCCCTCCGGCGGTCGGTCGCGCAGCCCCCGACAGATCTCCTCGACGAGCCCCGGTCCACGGAACACGAGCGCCGTGTAGAGCTGCACCGTGTCCGCACCGGCCTCCAGCGCCGCGCGCGCGTCGTTCGCGGAGGCGATGCCGCCGCAGGCATTCAGGCCCACGCCACTTCCCAGTTCGGAGCGTATGTCGGGCAGCATCGCCAGCATGTTGTCCAGTATCGCACGGCCGCTGAGACCGCCGCGGCCCGTGGCGAGCCGGGCGTCCTCGACGGGTATCGTATTCGCCGCGGTCACGGCGTCTACTCCCGCCTCGCGGCAGACGCGCAGGAGCGGGAGTACCTGGTCCCGCTCAGCGTCGTTCGTCCACGGGGGAACCTTGACGAAGAGCGGCTTCAAGCGCACGGCGTTGAGCATGCCGAGCAGGTTGCGCAGCGCCTCCGGCTCCTGGAAGCGGCGCAGACCCGCCGTGTTGGGCGAGCTGATGTTGACTTCCACGCCGTCGACGAGCGGCTGCAGCCGATTGGCGCACTCAACCGTCTCCGCTTCGTCGAGCGCGGCGATGCTGACGAGGACGCGGGCGGGCATGCGGCGCAGCCGGTCGAGCCGCGCCAGCGCCGCGTCCAGGCCGTCGCCGGGGAAACCGAGCGCGTTGACGACGGACTCCTGTTCCGTGAGTCGCAGCACGCGCGGTCTGGGGTTGCCGGGTCGCGGTTGCGCCGTCACGGTGCCGCCGACGACGTACCCGAAGCCGAGGGCGGCGAGGCTGTCCAGCGAGGCGCAGTGCTTGTCCAGCCCCGCCGCAAGCCCCACGGGGTTCCGCAGCGCGATGCTGCCCACGGTGGCGGGGAGGCCGACGTCAGCGGCGGACGGCGCGAGCGCACGCCAGAGGGGACGCACGCCAAGCGCGCGCGTACCAGCGTTGATGGCCGTTTCCGGTGGGAGTCTGAAGAGGAACGGGCGCACGGCACGACGGTAAACCGTACCCCAGAGGAGCGAACGCAGGCGCTTGCGTACGAAGCCGAACAGCGTGCGACCTAGAACTTGACCTTGCCGATGATGTACTTCCGTGCGCCCTTGGGGGTCTGCACGCTCACCTCGGCGCCTTCGCCCCTGCCGGAGATTGCCGCCCCGACCGGGGACGAGACGGAGATCTTGAAGGCGGCGGGGTCCGCTTCCATCGTATCGACGATGGTGTACGTGACGTCCTTGTTCGTCTGCAGGTCGCGCAGGGAGACGGTTGCGCCGACCTTGACGCTGGAGCCACCCGCGCTGTCGATGACGGCGGCGCGGCGAATCTCCTCCTCGAGATCGCGGATGCGGGCCTCGATCTTGCCCTGCTCCTCGCGGGCTGCGTCGAGCGGCGCATTCTCCCTGAAGTCCTTGTCCGCGGCGGCGATGCGGATGGCCTCGACGATATCCGGGCGCTGGCCCTTCAGGTCGGCAAGTTCCTTCTTCCGGGCTTCCAGGCCGCTCTGGGTCATCTCCATCGTCATGAAGGCCGGTCTGGTCGATGAAAAGGCGCCCCCGCCCTTCATGCTGGGCCGGGGTATCTTGACGTGCACGGAGAGGTTCTCCGGGTGGAGACCCTTCTTGCTGAGGTAGGTGAGGAAGTCCTTGACGGGGCGCAAGCGCCCCTGCACGTCGCCGCCGTTAGCGACTTCACGCTCCGCGTATCCCGCGACCTGCGGGGCCTTGAGCTGCTCGATGGGGCGCTGGGCTCCACTGATGGAGTTCATCGCGCGGGCGAAGCGGTGGAGTTCCTGGTGTGCGTACGCGTCGAGTCTGCTGGCACGTTCGGACAGGTAGTGAGTCAGCGCATTACCGATATCCAATGGTGGGCCTCTCAAAGCGAACCGTCACAATTATGGACGGGGAATTGGCACATTCGGATTCTACGGGTGCGCCGGATGGAGCGTCAACGAGAGAACACGCACAACGCGCGGCCATGCAGAAGCCAGTCCGGCCGGTTTGACGCCTGAGCGCCTCAAGGCTACCATCGAACGACAGGCTGCGACGGAGACGAGTACGCAGGCCCCCTGCGCGCAGAGCGAGCCGGGTACGGTGCGAGCCGGTGCGTGCGCCCTGCCG
>JAPOOH010000206.1 GCA_026713505.1 Chloroflexota bacterium
CGGGTAGCTATGTACGGAACGGATAAGCGCTGAAAGCATCTAAGTGCGAAGCCGGCCCCAAGATGAGACTTCCCACCCCGAGAGGGGGTAAGGCCGCAGAGAGACTATCTGCTTGATAGGCCGCAAGTGTAAGCGCAGCAATGCGTTCAGCTGAGCGGTACTAATCGGCCGAGGACTTGACCATATACGCTCCTGCTAGCTCGCTCGATTTCCCTTGCTAGCGCGCAAAGGCGCCACCGCCGGCTATCCCTCTCCCCCCTTCTCCTGGGAGAGGCCCCCGGTTGAGGCATCGGTGCGGGGTGGAGCAGTGGCAGCTCGTCGGGCTCATAACCCGAAGGTCCCAGGTTCGAGTCCTGGCCCCGCTACCAATCTTCCGTCGTTCCAAGCGCCCCTGCAGCGGGGCGCTTTCTGCTTAATCCCGCACGGATGCAGGGAGACATCCTCCTTCAGCCCTGTGCTACGCTCACGCAGACCCGCTTGGTCAAGGAGCCGTAGAAGATGGAGCACGCGGGCCCAATGCAACGTTTCGCGGCGTTCGTGATCGACGTCATAGTTCTCTCAGTGATCATCGTGGTACTGGGTACCATCGGCGTCATCGACATAGGTGACCCCAGCTCTGCAGACCAGGCCCTCGAAGCCGTTGTCAGCTTCGGCTACTACATCCTGCTTACCGCCGCATTCGGCGCCACGCTGGGCAAGATGGCCCTCGGCATGAGGGTCGTCGACGAAAGCGGACAGAAGGCGGGCTTCTTCAAGGTGCTTATCAGGGAGACCATCGGAAAGATAGTCTCTGCTATCGTCTTTCTGCTGGGTTACATCTGGATCCTGTTCGACGGCAAGCGACAGGGCTGGCACGATAAGATTGGCGGGACGTTGGTGGTGAAGGCGCGATAGGCGCCGCCACTGCGCGTTCCGCAACAAACGCGAACCCGTCAAGATGGGGAGGAGGAGCCGCCATGGAGTACGCAAGCCGCCTGCAACGTTTCATCGCATTCGTGATTGACGCGATCGTCCTGATTGTCATCGTAGGGGTCCTCAGTGCTATCGGGATTGTCGAATTCGCCGCTTCTGAAGAAGCCAGCACCACGGACAGCCTGATTCAGGCCATGATCGTCGTGGGCTACTACGTCATCCTCACCGTTGCCTTCGGCGCCACGCTCGGCAAGATGGCGATGGGCATGAAGGTGGTTGACCGGGACGGCAACAAGGCCGGGGCCGGCCCCGTGCTCATCAGAGAGATTGTCGCGCGAGCGCTGGGCACACTCCTCACCGTGGTGGTAGGAGCAGGCATCGGCAACCTCGTTGGCGCGGCGGTCGGCATCGTCATCGTTATCATGATCCTGTTCGACGAACGGCGGCAGGGCCTGCACGACAAGATCGGCGGTACGTTCGTGGTGAAGGCGCGGTAGCGCCTCGGACAACGGCCCCACCGGAGTCCCACAAGAACGTGTGTCCGTACGGCAACACCTCGCTGAGCGGGCACCGGCACTTCGAACACTCCTGCGCCTGTCCCACCGGGTAGAATCGGTGCGACCCAGCACGCACCGGAGGCCCACGATGCCTGATTTCTTCGATGTCGTCCGCAGCCAGCGGGGCACCGCCTACTACAAACCCGACCCCATACCGGGCGACGTACTCGAGCAGATACTGGAAGCGGCCACGCGAGCCCCGAGCGGCAGCAACCGACAACCATGGCGCTTCATCGTGATGCGCGACCGCGAGGTCAAGCGCCGGATGGGCGAGTTGTACCTGGAGGCGCAGCGCCGCATGACGGGAGGCACCTCGGCCAGCACCACCGGAGAGACGCCGGCGCACTTCAGCGGCGCCATGGAGGATGTCCCCGTGCTGGTGATGGTGTGCGTGGAGCGGTGGCAACTCCGGGGCAGCGAAACGTACCGCGGCGCGTCGATCTACCCCGCGGCCCAGAACCTCATGCTCGCCGCCGCCGCGCACGGCATCGGCACGCGCCTCACCACGGTCTGGCAGCACTGCTACGACGATGTGGCGTCGCTGCTCGGCATTCCGGACGACTGGTGGATGATGGCGATGATGCCGATGGGATATCCGGCGCCGCCGGACCACCTGGGCGGCAGTAGCCGCAAGCCGGTTTCCGAAGTAACGTTCTACGACAAGTGGGGGAACGCGGAAGACTGACGAGCGGACGCTACTCCGCCATCGCGGCGGCGACGGTCTCGACCTCTTCCAGCAGCGCGTCGAGCATGTCCGCTTCCTCGACGATGCGCGCCTTCTGACCCTTGCGGAAGATGATGGCGCGCCCGTTGCCCGCGGCGATGCCGACGTCCGCGTCCTTCGCCTCGCCGGGGCCGTTCACCTCGCAGCCCATCACGGCGACCTTCACTGAGGTCTCCATCCCCTTCAGCATCTCGTCCACGGTGTTCGCGAGCTTGCGTATGTCCACGTCGGCGCGGCCGCAGGAGGGGCAGGCAACCATCTGCACGCCCTTCTTGCGCAGGTCCAATGCCTTGAGTATCTCGTAGCCGACCTCGACCTCCTCGCGAGACTCGTCGCTGAGCGAGACGCGGATCGTGTCGCCGATACGGTCGTAGAGGAGCGTGCCCAGTCCGATAGCGCTGCGTATGGAGCCGGAGCGCGCGGTGCCCGACTCTGTGATACCGAGGTGGAAGGGGTACGGCACCATCTTAGCAAGCTTGCGGTACGCCTCGACGGTCGTGTCGATGTCGTAGGCCTTGAGCGAGATCTTGATGAGGTCGAAGTCCAGGTCCTCGAGCAATTGGATCTCCCAGAGGCCGGTCGCGACCATGTGGTCAACGACAGAGACCTCTTCTCCTTCGCCGGAGACCGAAGAGCCCTTCACGAGGCGGTTGACGCCGTCGGCGTGGCGGTGCTGGCCGCGTGTCACGCCTATCGCGCCGACCGGCGGAAGACTGCCGAAGTTGACGCCGATGCGGATGGGGGTCTGGCGAGCCTTCGCCTCTCGGACCACGATGCGCACCTTCTCCGCGTCCCGGATGTTGCCGGGGTTCAGTCGCAGGCAGTCGACTCCCTGGTTCAGGGCTTCCAGCGCAAGCTGGTAGTGGAAGTGGATGTCGGCGACGACGGGGATGGAGACCTGCCGTTTGATGGCGCCCAACGCCTGCGCAGCCTCCATATCCGGCACG
>JAPOOH010000207.1 GCA_026713505.1 Chloroflexota bacterium
CGCCGGACGCCTTCTCGGACTCGCTGGACAGCGTCCTGAAGCGCCCGGAGTCGGAGCCGCTGGTCGTGCACACGCACACGAACACCGAGTACTGGAACCGCCACGCCTCGCTCGGGCACACGGACCCGCGCACGGGCGACGACATCGGATTCCCTGAAACCGTGCGCGTCTACTTCCTCGCAAGCGCGCAGCATATGGGCGCGAACCTCGCGCCCGAGGACGTGTCCCAGCAGCGCCCCAACGTCATGAACAACGGCCCGCTGATGCGCGCCGCCCTGACCTCGATGGACCGCTGGGCGTCCGAAGGCACGCCTCCGCCGTCCAGCATCGTGCCCCGGCGCGCCGACGGCACGCTGGTGACGCCGGAGGAGGCGCTCGCGGCATTCCCGAAGGTACCGAGCTTCCCGCTGCCGACGAGCCCCAGCCGCCTGCCGCTGTACGACTACGGGCCCGGCTTCGGCCAGGGGCTGGTCACCGAGCACCCGCCGCAGCCCGTGCCGGGCAAGGAGTACACGGTGCAGATGCCGCAGGTGGACGAGGACGGCAACGACCTCGGCGGGCTGCGTTCGCCGGAGGTCATGGTCCCGGTCGGGACGCACACGGGATGGAACCTGCGCCGCGAAGGGTTCGCCGAGGGCGACCTCGCCTCGCTGGCCGGGAGCTTCGTGCCGTTCGCCCGGACTCGCGCGGAGCGAGAGGCGAACGGCGACCCGCGCCGCTCCATCGAGGAGCGGTACGAGTCGCACGACGCGTACGTGGGCCGCATCGCCGACGCGGCGCGCGAACTGGTCTCGGCAGGCTTCCTGCTCGAGGAGGACGCGGCGCGCTACGTAGACGCAGCGAAGGCCCGGAACCCCCTGGACCCCAGCGTCCCGCTCACGCCGCTCGTGCTCGCCAAGAGCATGCCGGAGCCTGCCCCCGCCGCCCGCTGATCCTTTCTCTACTAGGGGAGAGGGGCTAGGGAGAACGTACTGCGGGGGCGGCGTGTCCAGTGGCGTACGCGATCACTCAGGCGGCGCGACACCTGCTCCTTTCCCGGTCGCCTCCGCCTCCGTTACCCTGTCCTGTGATGCCATGCTTGGCGCTATATACGCCTCGTCCCTTTCCCTGGGCCGCCACCGGCGGGAAGGGCAAGAGGGAACAGGTGCGTGGCGTCGTTTGGCATCATTCCGGCCTCAGACCACCCCATACCGGCCCCGATTCGCCCCACTATGGCTCCGTCGGAACGCCGGCATCCAAGAGTGAATGATGCCATTTGATGCCAAATGATGCCGCTTTCGGCGTTTGCGTGAGCCCCGTGTCCCGCCCCACACTCGACGATTGAGCGCGGAAAGCGCACAATCCGGCCTACGTAAGGAAGCAACATGAGGGAGGTCGCCGCATGGTTACGACAGCAGAAGAGACTGCCAGCACCACCAAACGCATCAACATCGGCGTCATCGGCATCGGCGTCGGAGGACTCGAGATCCTGCGATCGGTCGTGCAGCAGCCGGACATCGTCCGGCTCGCCGCAGGCTGTGACGTGGTTCCCGTCACCCGCGAACGCTTCAAGGAGCGGTTCCCGGACGTCAAGGTGTACGAAAGCGCAGAGGACATCTGCAGCGACCCGAACGTGGACGCCGTCTACATCGCGTCGCCGAACCGCTTTCACGCCGAGCACACCATCACCGCGGCGCGGCATGGCAAGCACGTCATGGTCGAGAAGCCCATGGCTATCTCGCTCAAGGAGACCGAGCAGATGGTCGAGGAGTGCGACAAGGCAGGCGTGCACCTGGTCTGCGCTCACACTGCCAGCTTCGCCCTGCCCTACCGCACGATGCGGAAGATCATCGAGTCCGGCGAGATCGGCGCGGTGCGCGCCATCCACCTCATCGCGTACACGGACTGGATGCTCAGGCCGCGCACGCCTGACGAGCTGGACTTCGCCCAGGGCGGCGGCGTGCCCTACCGCCAGGGACCGCACCAGATAGACACGGTGCGGCTGCTGGGCGGCGGCATGGTCAAGCGGGTCTGGGGCAAGGTCGGCCAGTGGATGCCGGAGCGGCCCATGCCCGGCTACTACACGGCCCACTTCGAGTTCGAGGACGGCGCCGTGGCCACGGCAACCCACAACGGCTACGGCTACTTCACGCTGAGCGACATCAACGGTCCCGCCTCGGGGCGCAGCTCCATAGAGAACCTCGTCCGCGTCCGCAAGGAGATGCAGAGCGGCACCCGCAACGAAGAGCAGGACAAGCAGGACCTGCGCATAGGCGGCAAGATCGAGGCACAGCAGTTCGCCGAGGCGCTCCGCACCGACGGCGGACGCGGCAACTTCGGACGCCAGGTCCAGCGCGAGCGCGGCGACCGCACCGGATTGAACGACACCGGAGACCCCGGCACCATATTCGTGACCTGCGAACGCGGAGACATGCGCATCGGCGCGGAAGGCGTCCTCGTCTACGACGACAACGGTGTCCGCGAAGTCACCGGGGAGTCGAACGTCCACAGCCGCGGCGAGGTGCACGAGCTCTATGACGCGGTCGTCAACGGCAGACCCGTCTACCACTCGGGGCACTGGGGCATGGCGACGGCGGAAGCGATCTTCGGAATGGTCGAGTCCTCGCAGACCGGCAAGGTCGTGGAGATGAGCCACCAGGTGCCCGTGCACCCCGAATACGACGACGACCTGAGGGTCGTCCCCATCTAGCCAACTGCCAACCCGCTCAGGAGGTTCGCCGATGCCCCTGGATAACAAGGAGATGGACGAGATCTTCAAACTCGGTCCCGGCACGCCGTCGGGCGAGGTATTCCGGCGCTACTGGCTGCCGGTGGAGACCACGGCGAACCTGGACGGCGGCAAGGGGCCGGTGCGGCCCAGCGCGAAGAACCCGGTGCGGGTAAAGGTGCTGGGAGAGAATCTCGTGCTGTTCCGCGACGCCACGGGCAAACCCGGACTGCTCGAGGAGCACTGCACGCACCGCGGAACGTCGCTCGTGTACGGCCGCGTGGAGGACGAGGGGCTCAGGTGCCTCTACCACGGTTGGCTGTACGACCGCGAAGGAAATTGTCTCGAAATGCCCTGCGAGCCTCCGGGACGGCGCTTCCGCAACTCGGTCAAGCACCCGTCCTACCCATGCGTAGAAGTCGGTGGGCTGATCTTCGCCTACATGGGCCCGCCTGAACTGCAGCCACCGTTCCCCCGCTACCCGGCGCTCTTCCGGCAGGACGGCATGCGCGTGGCCGGAAAGGGCAACCGCATCCAGAAGTCGAACGCCTTGCTGCAGACCCTGGACAACGTGCTGGACGTGTGGCACCGCGAGGTCGCCCACGGATGGTTCAAGGGCGGTGACCCCGTGCACGCCATCCACCACGGGCGGAACGGCGAACCGGCTACTCCCATGCGGTTCGAGACGACCCCCTGGGGCGCCTGCTACTTGACGCTGCAGAACACCCGGAACCCGGATGTGTACGAGTACCACGAGACGCACGCCCTCTTCCCCTGCCAGCGCGCCCGGACCAACACGATCAACTGGGCCGTTCCCATGGACGACCACACGACACGCTGGTTCGGCGTGAGTTTCGAGCCGTTCGGCCCGGACGGGCAGGTTTCGGAAGCCGCTATCCGCAGGCTCCATGCCGACACGCCTGCCGATGCCGGGGGCCCCTTCTACGAGGGCTGGTTCGAGGACGTTGGCTACTGGTGGAACACGGGCCACCCCCTGCGCCAGGGGCCCATCTGGGAAGACGAAGCCATCATGAGCACCCAGGGAAGGGAAGAGCGTGGGGGCTTGCCCGACTTCGAGAAGATGACCTTCGGGAGTTCGGACCGCGGCGTGCTGCTCATGCACAAGCTGTGGGACGAGCAGATAGCACGCGTGCAGGACGGCATCGACCCGGTCGGCATCGTCCGCGGCGCCGAATCGGAGCAGATCATCCCCGTTCCGGGGCAGGTGGCCTTCGTCGACCGTGAAGAAGGGATGCGTCTCTTCAACACGCCGCTCGAAGAGCGCATCGCGGAACTGGCGGAGAAGGTTCAGGCGAGATAGGCGTCCAAGCTCCTCGTTCTTCGGCTCAGCCGCGCGGGTTCCGCGCATAGAGCCGAAGGCAGTCCTCGAGGCCCGGCCACGATGGCAGCGGCAGCCGCCGCTCCAGCCTCCAGTCGCTGCCAAGCATGTCGTGGAATGCCGCGTCTCCCGTGAATCGGCCGTCGCCGACGTAGACGAGCCGTTCCCCTCCGAACCTCCGCAGCGCCTCTGCCGCCACCGGCTGGCCCTCGGGAGGCCAACAGAGGAGCAGCGCGTCGCACGATCCGTGCGCGTCGACCGCCGATAACGCGTCGCACTGTTCGACGCAGATGTACGACGGTCCCTGCTGCTCACCAGCGTCGGTTGCGAGCACGCTCACGCCCTCGTCGCGAAGGAGCCTTGCCCACAGCCCCAGCCCGGCGCAAACCTCAAGCACCGTGCGTCCTTCAAGGAAGTCCGCAACGGCGCGGACGGCCTCGCGTGTGGGCGCCGCATACCCATACCATGCGATGAATGTCCGCCTGCGGGCGTGCTCCTCGCGAAGGGCCTCGTCCGAATCGGCGGACTCCGAGCCCCGGTGCGCCCACAGCCTTGGGCCTGCCGCCTCGATCGCGCTCCAAAGGGCAGCGGAGTCGATGTCAACGAGCGGGGCCACGTGCGCCGTCCGGTTGCCGCTAGAGTCTCAGCGCGCGCGCCAGGTTCCCGCCGAGGATCTTGTCCTGGTCCTCCCCGGACAAGCTGCTCCCGCTGATGTCGGTCGTGGAGTTCGGCAGGCGCTGGAACTCGGGGTGGGGAAAGTCCGTGCCGATCACGAAATTGTCAGCGCCATAGGCCTCCACCAGCTGCTCGAGCGGCTCGATGCTCTCCACCGCGGTCAGGCAGTGCTGCTTGATGAGCTCGCTCGGCCGCGTGTCGGTCCGAGCGCAGGCGCGCTCTATGTAGAACGAGCGGTCCGTGCCGTGAATCGCGTAGGCCATCCACGACGCTCCGGCCTCGAAAAAGAGGAAACGGAGCCTCGGGAACCTGTCCAGCACTCCGCCGAGCGTTAACGCCGCGCACGCGATGGTGTAGTCGATACCGAACCCGACGTTCGTCCCGATGTGCATGCGGTGGTAGCGTTCGGTGCCGACCATCGGGTACGACGTGCGATGGTCGTGGAAGTTCCCGCGGTGCCCCTGCGTGAAGTTGTGGACCATGCAGGCGAGGTCGAGATCGCTGACCGCCTCCCAGAACGGGTAGAGCTCGTAGGCGTCCAGGTTCCCCTCCAGGTAGCTCCCGCAGATGGTCACCGCCCGAAGCCCCATCGCCGCAGCGCGTTCGAGCTCCCTCACGGACTCCTCGATGTCGTCCCAAGGCACCGTGATCTGGCAGATGAAACGGTCGGGGTAGCGGCTCTGCAGATCGGCCGCCGCGTTGTTGTACAGCCTCGCGAGCGCCGTGCGGAGCCATAGCGGGCTGTCGGGCGGCATGAGCAGGTTGGGCATCGCCCGCTGCGTGTTGAGCACCTGCATGTCGAATCCCAGCCTGTCCATCTCGGCAAGCCGCGCTTCAGGGTCATACGTCGGGTCGCCCACGTGCCCGTCCAGGGAAGGTTCCCCGCCGGCGATCGCGGCCTTGACTACGTCCAGGTCAACGATCTGGAGTGCGTCGCGGTACATCATCTCCTCGAGGAGGGCGCTGCCTGAGCGCGGGACCATGTCCCGCAGCTCCCTGTGGTCGATTGTCAGGCTGAAGTGCGTGTCGGCGTCGATCCGCTTCGTCATCACCCGCGTCGCCATGGCTTCCTCCTGTGCACGACTCCTTGCCGGGATAGCGCCATACTACTCCTTAAGGCAAGCGCATTCACGAGGGCTCAGGCTGTTCACCCTCCCTCGAGCGGTTCCGCCATGGAACGCCTACCGCAACCAGGAACGTTACGGCGGAACCCGAGCCTGCGTCGGCAGCCTCCACCACCTCATCGTCGTAGAACGTGAGCCCTGTCGCACCGAGCCCCAGTGCATACGCCGCCAGGTAGACGCGGCCAGCCCTGATGCTGGCGTCGAGATGGGCCGTGCGGTAGCCGCGCGCGCCCCACCTTTCGAGAACGGCCGGCATGTCCGCGATGAAATACAGGTCCGCGGCGGCGTCTCCTCCCAGCGGCTGGTCCAGCGCCAGGTGTTCACTCAACGCTCGCGTCTCGAGCGCGCTGACCTGTTCGAGTGACCGCATCGATGCTCGGTAGCGATAGATGCCCTCCGGCAGACCCTCTACTGCGTTTGCGATGACGTACATGTCGTTGAAGGCCTCGTCCGCTTCGCAGCCGTCCGGTTGGACCGGACGAGCCGCGGCGTCGAGCATCGCGGCGAGCGCGGACAGTCGGATGGGGTCACGCGCGAACCTGCGCGACGACCCGCGCTGGAGGATGACATCTTCCAGTGTACGCGTGAGCGGTTCCCCCTCCCCCATCGGGACCAGGTTCCCGCCCGATGCGGCATCCTTCTCTTCGTGCTTGGGGGCCGGTCCCACCGGGGCCGGGTCATTGAGAGTGGTTGCTGCATGCGCCTCGCGGATCTGTGGGTAGTCGATGGATTCCCGGGAAAGAGGGATCACGGGCGTGTCCATCCGCGCGGGGCCGCCAGCAGGCGGCGCGTCCCTTCCTGCACCCAGCGACAACAGCGCCACAGACGCTTCCGTGGCGCCGTCAACATCGATGAGGCCGTTGATGGGCGCATCCGCGTACCTCGTGATGAGTTCGGCCTTCATGCCGCTTGCGCGCGCCGCCGCCGTGCTGTGCGCGAGTATGGTCCCGCTGTCCCAGAAGGCGTGCCGGTACGTCCTGCTGCCATACTTCCATGAGTTGCGCCAGAACGTGGACGTGTAAACGACTACCGCGGCGGGAGGGCCCTCCAGCCCGGCTGCTTCCATCACCACCGCCCGGTAGTCCCCATCGCGCACCCTGCGCAGCGTGTTATCGTGCGCGCCGTAGTGATAGACGCCGGCGGGTAGGTCTGGCAGCGGCCCACTGACGACGTACAGCTCGATGTGATAGAGAGCGCCCGTGCACGCCGCCGCACGGAAGTACATGTAGCCATTGCGGGCGCGCAGCCGCTTCGTGATCCCCGCGGACAACTGCAGAACGCTGGCCAGCTTCCCTAGGGTTGCTTCAGCGCCACCCCCGGCTGGCTTGCCGTCGCCCGGGAGCGCCTCCCTAACAGAGACTCCAGTACGCGTCAGCTCGGACGGCAGTGGGGTCTCGGGCAACGGAGCGTCGTACAGCTTCCACGGGCGGGGCATGTTCGTGAAATCGAGCATGTGCCCGCCGCGCCGGACGCTCTCCACCGAGTGCTTGGTCGCCTCGTGGTAAGCGAGGATGGTTTCGGTCCCGGAACTGCTCTGTGTCACCTGCTCATCCGCTAGTGAACGACCGCAGTCTCATAGCTGAGACTGCCCGCCTGGCCGGACGGGAAGAGGTCGTGCAGCACCATCCAGCGGTGTGTCCGCTCGAAGACCTCCACCGTGTACGGCTCGAACACGAGCCGCTCGCCGGTCCCGCAGCGCCGGATGTCCAGCATGGAGTGGTACTTCTCCGGAAGTTCATTCAGCAAGTAGTGCCTGTACCGCTCCGGCTCGACGTCGATGTCGCGCTGAGCGCGCTGCAGAGCGCGGAAGTATCTCGCGGCATCCTCGTCAGTGGCCGTGTCCTGGATCAGGAATCCGATCATGAATGAGGTGTCGACGGCCTTTCTGAACCCCTGCTGCTCCAGCACATACGACGCCGCGCCGAAGACGTTGCCAGCCTGAACGCGGCGGTCCAGCAGCAACTGCAACCTGTCCAGCGGTCCGCCTACGAACTGCAACTCCACGTGCTCAGGTCCCAGCAAGGGTTCCAGCGCCTGGAGCGCAGAGAAGTGGCTGCCCGAGTGATAGCCGACTGCGACCGGCACGTCCGCAAGCTGCTCCGGCTCTGTGATGGGGGATTCGGGCGGCACCCAGACGCCAGACGGAGTCACCGAGTAAGCATGTCCCCACATGCGGCCGTGCTGCGCGCTGGCTGCCATGCCAACCGCCCAGTGGCAGGCCGAACTGACATCGCACGCCCGGCCCGCCTCCATCGACTCAAATGCGCCTCGCTTCACCTCGTCCGGCGCGCCCTCTGTGGAGTTTACGGACGGGTTCCGGGACGATTCGCCTGAGGGTCTGAACACGTAATCGAGGCCTTCATCCCTGAAGTAGCCGTTCTCTTCTGCCACCCACTCCTGAAGCCTCTGGTGAGGCTGGATGATGAACGTGCTCATGATTCCTCCCTGGGTGTCGTCGGCTCGTTTGACGGCATGCTACCACCACGAAACTTGCGCAGTGGGCTTATGTAGCACCGGCCGGGGTTTTGCGGTACGCTCACGCCGCATGAACGAGGAGGAAGAGCCATGGGAACAGTCCTCTACCTTGGGACACGCAACGGGGTGCTGACGGTAGCGGAAGATGGCGACGCATGGGCGATCGCCAGCCACAACCTCAAGGGATGGGAGGTGACGGAGGTAGAGCCGTCACCGGACAATCCTCAGCGCGTGCTGGCGGGCACCCGCGGAGACGGAGTCTGGTGCAGCGAGGACGCCGGCGCCCACTGGTCCAAGCCGTCCTACGGCAGGGTCGCGCCGGGGAAGGTGCGCTGCGTCACCGTCGACCCTCACGATCCACGGACCGTCTACGCGGGCTGTGAACCGATCAGCATGTGGAAGAGCGTCGACGGGGGTGGCTCGTGGGCGGAGATCGAGTCCGTCCGGAACTTCCCGACTGTCGCCAGCGTAGGCTACCCGGTCCCCATAGTGGAACCTCATGTACGCGACATCACGGTCGACCCTCACGACTCGGACACCATCTACGCTGCGCTCCAGGTCGGCTACATGCTCAAGACCACGGACGGCGGCGCCACGTGGCGCTTGCTGGACAACGGACTCGACGAGGACGTGCATGCCATCATCACCGACCCCCGCGACACGAACCACCTCTATATCTCGAGCGGCGGTGAGGGGATGAGGTCTGGCAAGGCGTCGGGGCGCAGCCTCTACCGGAGCCTCGACGGCGGTGACAGCTGGCTGCCCATCGCCCTGGAATTCCAGAACGAGTATTCGGTTGCCTTTGCATACGACCCGTCCGACCCGTCCGTCATGTACTCGGCGGTGGCCAACGGCAACCCCGGCCAGTGGCGCGCCCGCGAGTCCGGCGCGGAGGCGGACCTCATCCGCTCCCGCGACGCGGGCGAGACCTGGCACGCACTGAACGCCGACGACGAGATGGTCCGGGGATTCCCGGAGGCGATAGCAGTCGACCCGCAGACACCCAGCCGCGTCTTCGTCGCCACCCGCTCGGGTCGGCTGTTCACGAGCAGCGACGGCGGCGACAACTGGACCGACCTCGGTGTCACGACGCCGGACGTCGCCAACATGAAGATTGCCCACGTCTAGGTGGTCAACCCCCTCAGGGAGGACCGTATGAGCATCGAGGAACCCTCGTCCCTGGAGCTCCGCATCTCAGCCGACTCTCACATGGGTGAACCGCCCGACCTGTGGGAGAGAGAGCTACCCTCGAAGTTCCGCCAGCGAGCGCTGCAGGTGGAGGAGAGGCCGTTCGAGACGAACCATCTCCTTCGCGCGGGCTGCTGGGACCCTCACGAGCGGCTGAAGGACCTCGCAGTTGACGGCGTCAGCGCCGAGGTGCTCTACCCGACCTTCGGCGTCCGCGCATGGCTCATCGAGGACCAGGACCTCCAGGAGGCGCATCTGCGCGTCTACAACGACTGGCTGATCGACTTCTGCAGGGTCGCCCCGCACCGCTACTGGGGACTGGGCATGGTCTCGCTGTGGAACGTGGAGCACGCCATCCGGGAGATGCGACGGTTCATCGATGCCGGGCTGCGGGGGGTCGACATCTGGATCGCGCCTCCCGGTGGGATGCCCTACAGCTCCGAACGCTACGAGCCATTCTGGGCTGCGGCCGAAGAGCTCGGCGCGACCGTCAACATGCACATCAACGGACTCGCCGAACCGCGGGAGCGTGACCCGGCGGGCATCCCCATCCACTCGATCAACGGGCACAAGAACGATGCTATGAATTCTCTGCTGCACATCATCGCCTCCGGAGTGCTGGAACGTCACCCGCGCCTCAAGGTCGCGGTCGCGGAGGCCGGCGCCGGTTGGGTGCCCTTCTGGCTGCAGGAGGCCGACCACTACACGATGAGCAGGCGCAGCACCCTGCCGATGCCGCCCAGCGCGTACTTCAAGCGGCAGGTTTTCTGCACGTTCATCAGCGACGCGATCGGCGC
>JAPOOH010000208.1 GCA_026713505.1 Chloroflexota bacterium
CGGCGTGCCCTATTCGTCTTCTTTCCAGAAGCGCTCTTCGTACATGTTCCAGCCCTGGCCGCCTAGGCGTTCCTTCACGTCCTCGATCATGCCGGGGTTGCCGCAGAGGTAGATGGCGGTGTCTTCCTTCGGCAGGGTCCAGCGCTGCATGTACTCCTCGACGAGGGTGTTCACCCTGCCGGTGGGGCCGTTCCAGCTCCGGTTGCGCTCCGCCTGCGGGCGGCTCACCGTCGTGACGAACGTGACTAGCTCAGGCATCCGCTCGGCAAGACGTTCGAGCTCGGAGTCGTAGACGAACTCGTCCTGGTGGCTGGCGCCCTCCATGACGTAGAAGTGGTGGCCGCGGATGTTGTCCTTCAAGGCCTGGCGGATCATGCTGACGAACGGGGCCACGCCCGTCACCGTGCCCAGCATCAGGTGGTGGTGGAACTGCGGCTGGAAGACGAACAGCCCCTTGGCCCTGGGGCGCATGGAGACCGAGTCGCCGACGTGCAGGTTCCAGAGCAGCGGGGTGAGTTTGCCGCCGTACTCCGGCAGCACGTACTCGATGAACAGCTCAATGAGCGACTCGTACGGAGCGGAGGCAATCGAGTACGGGCGCTCGATCCCGCCCGTTCCTATCGTGATGTACTGGCCGGGCTTGAAGCGGAAGGGCTCATCGGGCCGGAGCCACATCAGGAAGAGGTCTTCAGCCACTTCCTGCTTCTTGGCCACGTATGCACGGGGCAGACTCGCCAGACGGTCTTGCGTTTGCGTCATGTTCCTCCGTTACTGCGGCCGTACAGCCGCGATACGAACGGGCGCGGGGTTCAGCCGCGCGATGTGATTCATGGGGTCCGGACGGTCCGATGCATCAACCTCGACCGCCAACTCTCCGAAGAGCGTGGTCAGCGACACCACACCCGCAGGCACGGCGTCCGAAAGCGCTGCCACGCCGTGCCGTTCGGCACCGTCAGCCGTGGTCACCGCTGCCGCATCCCCCTCGTTGAGATTCGCGGCGGCGGCGTCCGCGGGGTTGAGCACGAAGCGCTCTTCGCGCTGCACGCGGTTGCGCTTGCCCTCCACCACCACGTCCGGCTTGCGGCCAGGCTGCAGGAGCACGCGGCCATGCGCGAGCATGAGGGGGAACTGCGCGTCGGCGCCAGGGCGGGAGTGCCAGGCCACGGGCTGCAGCTGCGCCTTGCCATGGCGGAAGCGGTCCACGAACAGCGCCTCTGTCGTTCCTGCGGAGGCAGGAGCCTCGCCCCCCTCCGGTGCACACGGCCACTGGAGTCCTGTCAGGACGTTGCCGGTGTACATCACCTGCGTCGGCTGCGGCTCGTCGGTGGGGGTCGTGACGATGTCCAACCGCTCGCGCAGCAGGCGCTCCCAGGAGATGCCCCCGTACTCCGGCACGGCCTGCGCGATCTCGACCAGCACCTGCGGCGGCCCGTCCCAGGCGAAGCCCTGGGCTCCCATCGCGGCGGCGAGGGCGCAGACGACGTCCAGGTCGCTCCGGGAGTCCACGCGCTTGTTCCTGGCCACCTTGCGGAGTGGCTGCACGCGCCGTTCGATATTCGTGTAGGTGCCGGTCTTCTCCGCCCAGACCTCGGCCGGAAAGACAACGTCCGCCCGCTCCGTCACCGCGGAGGAGAAGGCGCTGGTGGCGACGAGAAAGTCCAGGGCATCGAGGGCGGCGGGCACGTCGCCGAGGGTGCCGTCCTCGTAATGGACGTGGTCGCCCAGGACGAGCATCGCCTTGAGTGCGCCCTCGCGGGCCCTGTCGAACATGTGGCGGTTGCCTGAGCCGCCCTCCAGCGGCACCGGGGCGCCCCAGAGCGCGCCGAGCGCCTCGCGCGCCTCGGGCGATTCCTGGATGAGGTTGTGGCCGGGCATCGCGGCGGGCCAGACGCCCATGTCCATCGCTCCCTGCCCGTTCGCCCCCTGGTAGAGCGGCAGGACGCCGGCGCCGTGCCTGCCCACGTTCCCCGTGGCGATCGCGAGCGCGGCGGCCAGCCGCGAGATCGTGCGGCGCGTGCCGCCAATCGAGCCGTCGCCGCCGAACAGCAGCGCCGCGGGGCCCGCCTCGGCGTAGAGGCGCGCCGCCTCCTCGATGCTCGCCGCCGGCACGCCGGTCTCGGCGGTGACTGCGTCCATCGTGAACGGCGCGAGGCAGGCGACCAGTTCGTCCCAGCCGTCGGCGCGCTCCCGGACCGCGTCCACGTCCACAAGCCCCGCGTCGACGATGCAGCGGAGCAGCCCGCCGAGCACGACGGGGTCCGTGCCGGGGTACGGCCTGAGCCAGAGCGACGCGTAGCGCGTGAGCTCGACCTCGCGCGAGTCGATGACGATGAGTTGCTGCGTCCCGGCGCGGACGGCGCGCTTGATCGGCACGCCGATGACGTTCTGCTCCTCGGTGAGGTTCGCGCTCACGACCATGACGGCGGCGGAGTCGGCGAGCTCCCACGTGCTCATCGTCCCAGCGAAGTAGCCGAACACGTCCTGCAGGCCCTCGACGATGCCGGGGCGGTCGTTCGACGCGACGTCGACGCTGTTCGAGCCCATGACGGCGCGCGCGAACTTCTGCGCGGCGTAGAACTCCTCGTTGGTGTTGCGGGGGCCCGCCATCAGCGCGAAGGCGGGACCACGGTGCGGGGCGAGACCCTCGGCTGCCGCGGCGATGGCCTCGTCCCACGAGGCCTCCCGGAGTTCGCCGTTCCGGCGCACGAGCGGCTTGCGGATGCGGCGCCTGTCGTTGACGTACTCGAACCCGAACTTGCCCTTGAAGCACGCCTGCCCCATGTTCGCGGGAGCATTGAGCTCTGGCACGGCGCGCACGACGCGCTCCCAGTGGTTCACCTCGTAGGTCATGGTGCAGCCGACCGGACACTCGGCGCAGACGGACTGCTCGACGCGCGCCGGACGCTCCCACTTGTACGAGGTCTCGGTCAGTGCGCCGACCGGGCAGACGTCGATGCATGCGCCGCAGAACTCGCAGCCGGACTCCAGGAGCGAGTCGCCCATCACCGTGCCTACGAGCACCTGCCCGGCGCGCTCCGTCATGCCTATCGCGACGTCGCCGCGCAGCTCGTCGCACGCACGCGTGCAGCGCGCGCAGACGATGCAGAGGTTGTAGTCGCGGTCGTAGAAGGGGTCCCTCGTCTCCACCTGCAGGTTTCGGTACTGGTACGTGAGCGGGGAGACGAGCTCCTGCGTGTGGAAGCGCGTCGTGTCCTTCAGTTCGCAGCGCTCGTTCTTGGGACAGGTGACGCACCGGTCGACCACGTCCACGTGGCGGAGGCAGATGTCCTGCGGACCGCAGAGGTCTATCCGATGGCAGGTAAGGCATCCGTGCGGGTGTTCGGACAGCAGCAGGTCCAGCGTGGTGTTGCGCACCTTCACTGCCTCGTCGGCCTTCGTGTTGACCACCATGCCGTCGCGAACCGGCAGCGTGCAGGAGGCGGGGGTGCCGCGCTGGCCCTCTATCTCCACCACGCACATCCGGCACGCGCCGTACGGCTTCATGCCCGGGTGGTAGCACAGGTACGGGATGTAGATGCCGGCGTCGTTCGCGGCCTGCACCACCATCTTCCCGGGCGTGGTCGTGACCTCCCGCCCGTCTATCGTGATCGTGATCTCGTCCGCCATATCCAGCCTTTACTCCGCCTTCGCTGCGGCCTGTGGGGCGGCAGGGCCGATGTTCATCACAAAGTCCGGCTTGACCGACGCCGTGGGCGTGTCGCCGGACATCTGCGCGCCGCGCCGCGTTGACTTCGGCCCCACGAACGTCCCCAGAGACGCCGCGCCGTCGTCGAACTGCGCCTCGAATTCGCCGCCGAAGAAGCGCACCGCGCTGGAAACGGGGTTGTAGCCCAGCTGTCCGTGGCCGCAGAGCGAGCCCCCGCGCATGTTCACGCCGACGCGCTCCATGAGTTCCATGTCGCCGCTCCGGCCCTTGCCTTCGGCTATACGCTCCAGTATCTCCAGGATGTGGCTCATGCCCAGCCTGCACGGGAAGCACTTGCCGCACGACTCCATCTGGTCGAACGCGACGAGTGTGCGTGTGAGGTCGACGACGGAGCGCTCTTCGTTGCAGACGATGAGCCCGCCGGAGCCGAACATCGCGCCAGCGGCCACCATCTCGTCAAAGTCGAGGACCATGTCGAACTGCTCCGCAGGGAGCACTCCGCCGAGGGGGCCTCCGGTCTGCAGGCACTTCAGCGCCTTGCCGTTCGGTTCGCCGCCGCCCATCTCCTCGATGATGTTCCGGACGGTCAGGCCGAACGGCACTTCCACGAGGCCCGGGTAGCGGATGTCGCCGGAGAGGCAGGCTATGGCCGTGCCGCTGCTCTTCTCCGTGCCGATGCCCGAGAACCAGTCCGCGCCGCGACGGACGATCTCCGGCGCGTAGCTGAGCGTCTTGATGTTGTTGATGTTGGACGGCTTGCCCCACACGCCGTAGGCGGCAGGGAACGGAGGGCGGAACCGGGGCATGGAGCGCTTGCCCTCTATCGCTTCCATGAGCGCGGTCTCCTCGCCCGCGACGTAGGACTCGCCGACCAGCGAGACCTCCATGTCGAACGAGAAGTCCGTACCGAGGACGCTGCCGCCGAGGATGCCGTTGTCGTAGCACGCCTGGATAGCGACGCGCGTGCGGTCTATCGGCGAGTCGTGGCCGTGGCGGATGAAGACAATACCGTTGCTCGCGCCGGTAGCGTAGCCCGCGATGATGCA
>JAPOOH010000209.1 GCA_026713505.1 Chloroflexota bacterium
AGCCGTGCCTCCAGCCGGACCAGGAGCCGGAGGAGGAATTCATTGCCTCCAACGAGTCCATGCTCAACCTGCTCACGCCCATGGGCTGCATCATGTGCGGCGCCTGCGTGTCGGACTGCACGGCGCTGGAGGTGGACTCCAACTTCCTCGGCCCTGCGGCGCTGGCGAAGTCCTACCGGTTCGTCGCTGACCCCCGGGATGACCATGGCAAACAGCGCCTGAGCACGCTCAACGAGTACGGTGGCGTGTGGGACTGCACGCGCTGCTACATGTGCGTTGAAGTCTGCCCGAAGGGCGTCGCGCCGATGGACCGCATCATGGAGTTGCGTGAATCGGTCATGCAATCGGGAGCCCCGAGCACGCCCGGAGCGCGGCACGTCGAGTCGTTTGCGCGCTCGGTCGCGCGGACGGGTTGGCTGGATGAGGCGATGCTCGCGGTGGATTCCTGGGGCAAGTTCAACGTCCCGAAGCTGCTGAGCGAGGCGCCGCTTGGCATCCGCGCGTTGCGCAGGCGCAAGTTCCCACTGCCCGCGCCATTCCACCACAAGCGCCCCGGACATGAGAACGTGCGCCGAATATTCGAGCGCGCTGAAGCAACCAAGGAGTGACGATGAAGTACGCTTTCTATCCCGGATGCGTATCGCGCGGGGGAACGCCCGAGCTGTACACGTCCACCATGGCCATCGCCGGGGAACTTGGCTTGGAACTGGAGGAGATCCATGGGGCGTCCTGCACCGGTGCGGGCGTCTTGCAGGAGAAGGGTCAAAAACTCGGCGACACACTCAATGCCCGAACGTTCGCGATGGCGGAGCGGATGGGGCTCACGACGATCCTCAACATCTGCTCGACCTGCCAGGGTGTCATGGCGCAGGCCAACCACCGGCTGTTGGCAGACCCGGACTACCTCGCCGATGTGAACCGGGAGTTGCGCTACGAAGGGCTTGAGTACACCGGGCGCGTCGTCATCAAGCACCTCGCCTGGGTGATTGTGGAAGAGGTGGGGTTGGATGCCTTCAAGAACCTCGTGCGCAATCCCCTGCGCGAGTTGAAGGTCGCACCGTTCTACGGCTGCTACATCCTCCGCCCGTCGTGGGCGCTGGGCTTGGACGAGAATCCCGGCCGGGAGCAGTACCTGGAACAGCTCATCGAAGCGTGCGGTGCGGAGCCGGTGAACTTCCCCGGACGCACGAAGTGCTGCGGCTTCCCCATCATGCTCATCAACGAACGCAACTCCATGCGCATGGTCGCGAACCACACGACGAGCGCCCGCGAGCACGGCGCCGACACGATGGTTACACCGTGCCCGCTCTGCCACTTGAACCTGGACGGCCAGCAGCCCAAGGCGGCAGCCCAGCGCGGCGAGAAGATAAACATGCCCATCCTGCACCTGCCGCAGATGATTGGCCTCGCCATGGGCCTCTCGCCGAAGCAGTTGGGTATGGGCCAGCACATCATCAGCACGAAGCCGCTGCTGGAGAAGGCCAGCGTCCACGCGTAGGGCGGTCCGACGCACACCTGTTGAAACCTGAGAGAGGAAGAGTGGCCAGAAGATGTTAAAGGCTATTACGGGTGTCTCCGTTGTTGTGGCAGTCGCTGCCTTGGCTGTGGCGGTCTTCGCATTGACGACCGGTGGTTCCGAAGAGTCCGCCCCAACGAGGGCCGACCGACCGGCTTACACGGTGGCATACGTGGATGAACTGCTGCGCCGCTACGAAGAGGACGGCCTCGACGCTACCATCGCGCACTACAACTCGCAGGAGAGCGTGGACGGGCCGTGGTACGGCATCATCATCGACGACAACGGCTACACAATAGGCCACCCGCGCGAGGAGATTCGCGGTCGCGACCCGAACCTGCGTGTCGACGCCACGGGCTACTTCTACGGCGACGACCTGCTGGGAGTGGATGAGGATGGTGGCTGGGTGGACTACGTATTCCTGAACCTCACGACGGGCAACCAGGAGATGAAGCATACGTGGGCCGTGAAGCGTGACGGCCTCATCTTCGCCTCAGGGTGGTACGAGCGGCACATCGGCGAGGCGCTGAGCAAGTCGGACCCGGCAGCGTTTACCGTCGCGTTCGTGGACCAGGCGATAGACCGCTACAACCGCGAGGGACGCGAGGCGGCGTTCGCTTGGTTTGACAGCGAAGAGAGCGAAGACGGGCCGTGGTACGTATCTGTCCTGGAGAACGGGCGGATCGCCGCTCACCCCACCGAGAGCCTGCGCGGCGATGAGGTGGGGCCGTTGACCGACGTCAACGGATACAACTTCGGTCCGGACCTCCTGTCCGCAACTGAGGAGGGCGCCTGGGTCACGTACGTCTTCCAGAACCGGGAGAGCGGTCGGGACGAACGCAAGCACTCGTGGGTTGTGCGACACGACGGGATGCAGTTCGTCTCCGGGTGGTACGAGCGGGACTACTAGGCACTCGCCCGCTCAGGCGGTGGCGAAGCCGATGTCCGCCTCGTACGCGGCCATGATCTCCGCCGCGAACTCCTGCAACGTCTCGAAAGGGGCCGGACCGGGAGGCACGTCGTCTTCGTCCGGCTCCTCTTCATCGAGCTCCCGCACCGACTCTTCCTGAGAGCGGTTGAACGCATTGCGCAGCACCAGGGCGGCCGAGCGTTGGATGTGCGCGAGGATGAGTCCGTATTCGAAGCTCATGCTTAGCGCGTTCTGCGCCGTCTCGATGTCGGCATGCTCGGCCTCTTCGAGCGCCTGCAGCAGGTCGTCTATGAAGTCCTCAGGCTCCAGCGGCTCGGTGGAACGCCGTGCGGCGCCCACCTGCTGCTCCAGCGGTTCGCGGCACTCCGCGATGATGTGCTCCACCGCGTCGGTGTGCGTCTGTTCCAGTATCTGCTCGATGCGCCTTGGGAAGTCGACCCCCACTGCGCAGCCGAGCGCGAACGCCGCGACCGTTGCCTCGGTGAGCGGACCGCTGTCGAAGAACAGCTCGCCGTCGTGGTCGTGGCGGGGCAGACCTTCCAGGTAGAAGACCACGACAACGTCGGTGAATGCGGCGAGCCCCTCGGGCCCGTCGTCGCTGCCGACGGGCCCCAGCGGGATGATGCGGTCGGACACTGCCTCAGCCCGCGGGCGCGTTCGCCATCACGTCCACGAGCTCGCGGACCCCGTCGGCGGACTTGTCCAGCAGCGCCTTCTCGTCCGTGGTCAGATCGAGTTCGACAACGCGTTCGACGCCGCCCGCGCCGAGGATGACCGGCACGCCCATGTAGATGCCGTCGATGCCGTACTCGCCCTCGAGGAGCGCGGCGCACGGCAGCAGGCGCTTCTGGTCCAGCAGGATGGCATCCACCATCTCAGACGCCGCGGCGGAGGGTGCGTAGTAGGCGCTGCCGGTCTTGAGCAGCGCTACGATCTCGCCGCCGCCGCCCTGCGTGCGCTTGATGATGCGGTCCAGCGCCTCGGCGTCCAGGAGCTTGCGGATGGAGACGCCGCCGACGGTTGTGTACTGCGTGAGCGGCACCATCTGGTCGCCGTGGCCTCCAACCACGTACGCCTGTACG
>JAPOOH010000480.1 GCA_026713505.1 Chloroflexota bacterium
CGGCATTTTCGACGACCACGCCCGCCTGATGCACGTCACCCGCCGCACCGCCCAACGACACTTCACCGACGAACACCTCGCCATCTTCGCCAACTCCCTGGCAACAGCCATTTCCGACGAAGCACCCGGCGCACGACTGACCGAATTCGAACGCACCATCCCCATGCCCACCAACGCACTCGGGCTGACTATCGCCGCCCTGGCAGAAGCACTGAAAGTCGCCCACGGGAACCTCGAAGAGCACTCTCTGACCGACGGCTTGTCCCACCTGTCGACTCTGGGCATAATCGCCGCCGACGCCCGCACAAGCACCCGCGCCGGTACCGTTCCCATGCCCCGACCACTGCTGCTGCGGATCGCCCGGTTCCTCGACAACACCGCGAAAATGGTCAGGGAAGGAGCGAACCTGCCCGACGGCCTCGACGAAAACGTGAGAGCGCCCTTCGTCACCACCCTCCAACAAGACGCCGACGGACTACGCACCCTCGCGAACACCGAAGACGGTGACTCGCCGAAGCTTTGGCGTATCCCTGCGAGTAGCGAAACATCGCCGCGGCGCGAAGAAAGCAATCGACGTCATGCCGAAGTCGAGACAGTGCCGAACGCCGCAATGGAAGGCGCGCACGGGGATGCGATCCGCAGCGGACGACCTAGCTCTACGGAATCCTGACCTGACAACACATGTGAGGGAGTGACTCGTGAGGCCTATCTCCAGTTTCAGCGCCATGTTCTTGTGGGCCACCCTGATCATCGCCGTCGTGGGCGTCGCCGTGAGCCTGACCCAAGGGGCGTGGGTTCCCTCCGTCGCCTGGGCGATCGTGGCAGGCGGCGCCGCTGCGGCTCTGATGCGGGTGCAATGCCGACAGGCCGACAACATCCGCGCATTGAAGGCTGCTCGTGCGCGGCGGGAACACAGCGCCAACCGCGACAAGAACGATCACACCTGACAGATAGCGGCGACGGCGATGACTTCCTCCGTGCCCCGGCATCCGGGCGCGCCCACGGGGCGGACCAAACCCATGACTGGCGCAATCCTCCGGAATGGCTATCGGATACAGCTCAGCGTGTTGAGAGCTGGACTGTTGAAGTCAGTACTGATGTATTCAGTACTGCGCGTTCGTCATTCATCACTGACTTCGCGGTCCGTGGGGAATCGGTAGACCCGAATTCCACCCTCGCGATCGGTGTACTGAATGCTCCAGAGCGTGCGATCCACTTGCCCCAACTCGATACTCCGAACGGCTTCCTCCAAGGTCGGATACTCCGCTGTGCCCTGCGCAGCACCGTCGTAGAGAAAAGTAAAATGCATTCGGTCCTCGTCGTTATTCCTAGACAGGTCAGGCTGTGACCGCGACCGGCCGGGGCGCAAAGGAGGACGAGCTTCGCAGTTTCGCGAGGCTTTGGGCGAGGAGCCGGGAGACATGCATCTGCGACACTCCGATCTTCTCCGCGATTTCCGCCTGAGTCAGTTCCCCGAAGAAGCGGTAGATCACGATGGTGCGCTCACGTTCGGGCAGAGCGAGGAGCGCCGGCCGCAGCGTTTCCTGATTGTCGATGCCATCGAGCGCAGCATCGAAATCTCCCAACGTATCTGCTAGTGATCGCCCGTCACCGACAGCGGCTGCATCGAGGGACGCTGCGTGATAGGAATCGCCGGCAGCAACGATCTCCGCGACCTCCGCGGGCTCGACTCCGAGCTCTTTCGCCAGCTCCGGCACCGTCGGCTCACGCCCGAGATCCTGCGTGAGCGCGGTGCGTGCTTTGTTGAGCGCAAGATAGTTTTCCTGCAACGAGCGCGGAACCCGCACA
>JAPOOH010000512.1 GCA_026713505.1 Chloroflexota bacterium
CGTGTTTCCAGACCGACTGCAAGTTCGTCGGTGGCATGAGCGGTGGCCCCGTCATTGAAGGCGTAAACGGAAGTGCGATTGGAATCGTCTGTAGAGGTTTCGATGTACTGGAAGGGGAAGATCATATTTCCTATGCGTCCCTCGCCCAAACGAGCCTCTTGCTCACACTAGATGCTAAAACAGAGGATGGAAAGACAGAGAGAAAGTTCCTATATGACTTTGTGCGAGGCGGCGCAGTGATAACTGACGGAGAGTTCAGGGTCGTGAGCGATCAGCAGGATGGCGGCAAGCGAACGCTTTCAATTGACTTCAACGGCGTGCACATAACCAACAGCTTAGTCATCTGATCTTCTAAATCCAATCCTCCTGTTTCCCGTTTCAGTTTGTGAACTAATAAACCTATTTGGCATCATTAGATTCAGAATGCTGCTCTGTCACTGGTGAGGAATGATGATCTACCATGTTTCCAGCCAACATTATGACTCCAATCATTAACGCCATAATTGCTATGGAGATTAATAAAGTCATAATGCTCGTGCTTGAATACCATACTCCGCTGGTCCTGAAATGTTTTTCTGAACCGACTAGTCTGGCATCTGAAAATGGAAAAGTCGTTTATATTCAGCCTGAGATCGCTAAACACATACTAGTAGCTGAATTAGAACACCCTGATGACTCAGTTAAAGCAAATGCTGGAAACGCACGTGCGATCTTACTGAAGTGTGGATACTTCAGTATTCTAGACACGCAAAACTAAGACTAGGGAGTTTTGATTAGCAGATAGGAGAATATTTTTTCGCTTATCTGCGAAACATTTTTATAGTGAATAAAATCATCGCAGCCATTTGTAAATTCAAAAATATTATTTCTCTTATTGAATTTGAAATTATATCTAAATTTTACAGTGTTCTCGTTTGACCAAACTTCAATATAACTTTTTTTCACATATATCCTTAGGTGGCCTGCTTTAGACGGATTCACATAGATGCCGTTTTTTACCCAACACGACCCATAGATGTCTATATATTTGTCGTCTTTGTTTTTGTGATCAGAAATGATTTTAAATACAGGGTCTTCTGTTGGGCTTATGCAATTTCGTATTTCATCAGCGTCACATTCAAGTTGCTCCAATAAAGTATTGAATAGTGCACTGGAATTTTGTTCTTGCATATCTTTAACCCAGTTTTTCGACTCGCTTAACACTCATTAATAATATCCCCTAAAACTAATTTAGGACAGAAACTTCTTTGTAGAATTGAATGGTACCTACTCAAGCTAGCGCCATGGGAAAATATGAGAAACTTTTGACCCGCATCGTGTACGGGAAGTCTGATGCAGAGATTGCATTTGCCGATCTGTGCAATCTTCTTGGACGATTGGGATTTACGGTAAGGATTCGGAGAAGCCATCATATCTACAGAAAAAAGGGTGGTAAGGCCAAGCCTTACCAAGTTCGCCAAGTCCGTAACATTATCCTAAAATACAAGTTGGGAGATCAGTGAGCATGTATCGATACGAAACTATCATCTACTGGAACGATGGGGATGGGGCATTCATTACTGAAGTACCGGAATTGCCAGGCTGCACGGCTCACGGGGATACTCAACAGGAAGCCTTGTCCAATGCGTGTGAGGCCATTGAGCTGTGGCTCGATACGGCCCGAACGCATGGCGACTCCATTCCTGAACCTAAAGGCCAGCGATTGATGTATGCGTGAACATTTCTTCAGATCACAGTATTAATCATGAAAGACATCCAATTGCTATACCAACACCTGTACGCCACGGAGCGGTGGAAGAAGGTGCGGGTGTGGATGTTACAGCAGGCTGGATACAGGTGTCGGGAGTGCGGCACGCGGAAGGATGTGGAATGTGTGCATACGGTGCCGATGGATGCACTGATCGAGTCCCTGCAGCGCAAGGGGCAGGGGAAGGGCAATCGCATGGATGCCTGGCAGGTCGAGCAATTGTTTTTTGATTTGTATCGGCTGCACATTCTGTGCAAGGCATGCC
>JAPOOH010000602.1 GCA_026713505.1 Chloroflexota bacterium
ACTGCTGGCCAGTTCTTACAATCCGATGGTGATGGTACATTCTCATGGGATAATGCTGTGCAGAATATCGGAGCTGGTGATGGTCTCACTGGAGGCGGTGCAGCTCCCGCAGGTGGTACTGTTAACGTAGATGTAGGTCAAGGTACTGGTATCACAGTGGCTGCTAATACTATCTCAGTAGACAGAGGTAATGCTTATAACGCCAGCACAGGTATCTCTATTAATAACTCTACTGGAGCTATCAGTACTAACATTACTCAGAACAATGCCAATGGTGACATCACTGCTGTAGTTGCTGGTAATGGATTGGCCGGTGGAGCTAACGCTGGTAGTGCTACTCTCAATGTAGGAGCAGGTAGCGGTATCACAGTGGCTGCTAACAACGTAGCGCTTAGCTATTCAAATTCTAATACCACCAATACCCAACCATGGACCGGTGCTCGTATCGCTAGTCAGATCGCTGCAAATGCTGGTGGTGGTGGCGGTTGGGATCCCTCAAGTACACATACTCAGTTTCTTCAAAATGACTTGCGTAATATTGATTATAGCCTCAGCGGTGGAAATAATGGACGCTATGGGTATGTCAGGATAGGCGTGAACGGCACTCGAAACACTGGTGTATTTGAGCTTAACGGGAATAACTCATGGGTGCTTCAAGGTACTAGTGTAGACAGTGGACCTATCGATCAGGACTTTGGCAGGACTGGTGAGGTATACGGTGGCTGGTTTCACCTCCCAGCTGGACAGAACTTCTCAGTAAGTCGAAGTCAACAGCTAAGTCTTGATCTTACTTATTGGAGTTTATAAGGAGGTATTATGACTTTACAAATTACACAAGTGCATGATGCTGCTTACCAATATAACGGAATTGTATTGTTCAGAGCAGATTGTGGAGATATAACAGATGTCTACTGCGAGATCCTCGAAGGTCCTCATAACGAAGCTAACAATGAGATCTTACGAGCGTGGTTAGAAGATAATACTCCTACTCCTTACGTAGCTCCGGCTCCAGATCTGCCTGATAATGAGCGCAGACAAGAGCGGCGGGAGGTATTCGCTAGGACATTGGATATCTTAAATCCGGTCTGGTATAACGCATTAACATCAGATCAACAGACAGAGATAGCTACCTGGCGGCAAGCTTGGTTAGACTATCCAGTAACAGGTGTCCGTCCGGAGGACTTAGACATCTTTAACTGATGCCCGACGGGGCGGGGTCGCTCTCCTTGGCGGCCCCATTATCAAGGAGAATAGAATGTTTTGGAATAAGAAAGAGAAGCCGTGGATTAAGTTCACAGCTGATGAGCACGTACGTTCAGTAATTCCTGAGCCTGTTACTGCTCGAAGAGCTATACCTGATTGGTTCAAGAAGATTAAGCCATCAGTAGAAGGTGCAGACAGAGCTGCGGTAGGTACTATCAAGAGATGTAAACCGGTGCTTGATGCTTGCTCTCAAGGATATATCATCCCTCTGTGGGCAGATCTGCAGGTAAAAGTAACTAGCTCTTGGCAACTGATAGGAGAAGATGGGCAGGTACTCCATGAGTTACCACCCATGGGTCCTAATAAGAAGGATTTTATAGGTAAAACTATTGATGATCTACCAGGGCAACCAGCTATCTGTGATATTAAGGATGGTGAGCTGGAAGTATACTTTGCTTTCCCTGAATTTGTAGGTGAGGCTTTGAAACAATCTGATCCTCTAAGCCTACATAGCTGGGAACAAGTAGGTAATGCTTGTGATCTAAAGAAGTTCTCTTTCGGCAAGAAGTTAACTAAACTTAATAATCCTTGGGTGATTGAAACTCCACCGGGCTGGTCAGTTCAGATTAAGAACCCAGCTAATAATTGGAGTAACGATATCCAGTTGATTGAAGGTGTAGTAGATACTGATGAGTACCATACTCAAGTGCTATTCCCATTTGTCTGGACAGGTTCAGAGAAGGGTGAGTGGATCATTCCCAAGGGAACTCCAATCGCACAAGTTATACCCTTCCGTAGAGAAGAAGTTGAACTTAAGATTGATAATATCGATGAGTATAAGCGGGATAAGATTCAGCACCTTTTAAATACTATGCACATTGATAGATATGCTAATATGTTTTGGCATAAGAGGAGGACATAATGCCAGTAAGTCAACCACCAATCAGTGAAGATGATGTACAATCATCATGGCAATTAGAACTCACTCAACTCATCAATGAACTGGAGCAACAGATCTTTGATTTGAGAGCAAGAGTAGAGGCATTGGAGAACCCATGAGAATAAGAATGCTAGGCGGGGACGAGCTAGCTCGCAAGTGGTATCTCATCGTAGACAAGGTAGAGCAATCACTGTTCCACGGGAATGGTGATGTCTCATCTTATGATATCTTCATCGAGTGTCAGCAGTTTATCTGCCAGTGCTGGATAAGAGAGGACGAATGGGGTACGATACATGGTGTAGCAATCACCCGTATCCTCACACATAAACAATATAAAGAGATGGTCATCGTATGCACCACCTCACAGGGCTGGTTCGAACACGGGCCAGACGTATTAGAATTATTAGAGAAATTTGGTAGAGATCAAGGATGTAAGTATGCTTCTGTCTATGGCCGGAAAGGGTGGGCAAGAGCTCTTAAACCCTTTGGCTTTACAGAACCATATACAACACTAATGAAGGAGTTATAACATGGGCGGAGGAGGTGGCGGAAGCCAGACATCAGAGAGTGGACTGCCAGACTGGGCACGTCCAGCAGTAGAGTCCTCACTAAACAAGGCAGTAGCCACCGAAGGAGCCGGAGGCTTCTCGCACGTACAAGATCTAACACCCGAGCAGCTCGATGCATTCGGCCGGAGGAAGGAACTTGGCCAGCGTGGTGGAGTACTAGATCAGATTGCAGCTGATAGCTACGGAGCAACTCAAGCTTACCGTGATGCAGCATCAGGTACTGGTCTCTTCGGAGCAGATGCTATTGGTCAGCAGGCACAGGCACTGGAAGGTACCATTGGTACAGCTCAAGCGAACCAGTTAGGCCAGCTCCAGGGGCAGTCAGCTCTTGGCGGTACGCTTGGCTCAGCTCGCCAGCAGGCACAGACGCAGCAGGCACTCACTAAAACCGGGGCTGATATAGCCCAGCGGGAATTAGAAAGCCGGCGTCAGTACGCATTAGGTGGAGCAGGTGGAGTACTCGGAGCAGGTTCAGGACTACAGAACCAGTTCCTGACAGGAGTTGGAGAGACTGAGGCAGTAGGCTCAGCACTACAACAGCAGGCTCAGAACGAGGGTGACGCTGCTTACCAAGGGATCCAACGTCTATTCGGATTGTATGGAAGCCCTGCACTAGGACAGAAGTCAGTGACAACTCAACGCGGAGGGAAGTGATATGGGTGGAGGTGGAGGAGGCGGAAGTCTCGCAACTAGCCCGGAAGCACAGGTCCGAGGTCAAGAAGCTGGATCAAACTGGGCAGCACCAGGTGCCGCACAGATAGGATTCGGTGGAACTAATGCACCAGCAGCACAGTATATAGAAGGTGCTGGGGTACAGACAGGTATCCCACAGGGAGGCTTTGCTGGCCCAGGGATAGCACAGTACTTCGCAGGTGGTGTACCTGGTGGAGGTCCTGGTCTCAGCTATGAGGCTGGAGGTCATGATGCCTGGTTGGGAGATGTAGCTGACACAGCTGCTATCGGTTCAGCAGGACTGGAAGGGGAAGCAGCAGCTCACGAGTATAATAGATTAGCCAATGAAGATCCTGCCGCAGCCAATGAGTTCTTAGCTAGAATGAATGCTAATCCAGAGGGTTTAGGTGGTCCGCCACCAAGTATGTCCCTGTTTACGGGAGCACCGGAAGGTAATGAAGGTAGGACATTAGATCTCAATGATCCTAACTATTCTACTGAGTTCCGCAATGACTATGACGCAGCTTACGCTGATGCCTTTGGCCACAACACTGGGCTTATTCCTACTTTGGTTAATAACTCATTAGTAGGTAGAGCTTACGAGTGGGGTACAGGAGATCAGATCATGCCTGTCACTGAGGCTAATCCCACAGGGACTACCACAGGTGTACCACTGTATGAGCAGCCAGGCTTTGATATCAATAATGTAGATAACTTGCTAGCACCAACGGCACCTGAGGGTCTCGGCTATGTGGAAGAGAATCTATTATCAAAGGGTACTGATGCTCTTGGTCTATCTAATAAGGAGACCCGCCGTATTGAGGCTGATGGTCTCACCAAGCGGGAGAAGGAATCTCGTGATGCTAGCCCTGAATTGTCAGATCACTACGCAATCACTGCAGCACGTCGTAAAGGTGATGACTCATGGACAGATTCATCAGGTAAAAAGCATACTTTTGCAGGTCCTAGAGATACTGGTATTAAAAAGGATTCAGGTGGAAGTGATAACGACT
>JAPOOH010000210.1 GCA_026713505.1 Chloroflexota bacterium
CCCCCGCCGGCCCCCCCCGCCGGCGAGGCGCTGGCGCCCCCCAGCCCCGTCCGGTTCCGACCGCGACGGGGCCGGGGCGGTAGAGGCATCCCGCCTCGATGGAGAGAGACGATGCACATCAAGCACATGACGCTTTTGCGGGACACGATGACGGCGGCGTTGGCCTACGACGCGGCGCTTCAGGAGAGTGCGACCCAGCGCGACACGCTTCGCGGCTTCCTCGATAGCTGCCGCCATGTCGGCATCGCGGACACGGCGATGGACCCGATCTTGAAGGCGATCACGGTGTGCGAGGAGAACTCCTGCCTCGCCCCGGGCGCGCTCGCGGAGGACTACCGGGACGAGGAGCTGGCGGCCCGTGCCGAGGATGACGCCTACGACGCCAAGGTGCTGGCGGCAGGCCCGCACCCCGACGATCCGCCCGTGCCTTCGCTGGAAGAGCGGGTCGGGGCGAACGTGCCGGGTCACGAGTGGTTCGAGCTGGCCGGCCTTGGCGACAAGGAAGGCAAGCCCGACCCCGGCTTGGCCTACGTCCCCGTGGCGGTGGCGAGAGGCATCCTCAACGGCGAGATAGCGGACGGGCCGGGCGACACGCCTTGGCGGCTGGATTCGGGCACGGGCTACGAGGGCACATCGTTCGACCTCGTGACCGCCGTCCTCGACATGGTGGATGCGCTCGGACGGCCCGTGGTCGCGGACGGCGAGTATGTGCGGGTGTTCTGGCATCCGACGCTCGACGGGACGCTGACGGCTGAAATGGCCGACCTCCCGGGCTCGCCTGCCTGACCCTTCCCGCTTCCCGGCGCGATTGCGCCAGCCGGCCCCGCTCCTCTCCGGAGGGCGGGGTGCCGGCAGTAGAGGCGCAAGCCCGCGCCCGAAAGGAGAGAGACGATGGTGATGCTGACGCCCGCACAAGAGGTTGAGGTTGCGCAACGAGTGGTCGCCACCTTCGACCGGTATGAGTGGGGCCAGAACGCTTATGCGAGGGGCGGGGACGGCGCGCTGCTGCGCTTCACCGGCGCTCCCGACGCGGTGATGGCGGATGCCTCCTGCCTGTGCCTCCTGGGCGCGATCCGCGTTGCCGTGGCGACCGTGACCCGCTGCCGCCTGCCGGTTGACAACGCCGACATCGAGGCGGTCGCGCGCCTGTATGTCGAGGCGGCGGACATTGAGCCGGTTTCCCGGTCTTCCGGAATGGTCCTGGCTGACTGGAACGACGACCCCGCCCGCACCCGCGACGAGGTGCAGGAGGTCGCCAGTCGCGTCCTCGACATGGTGCAGATGAACGCCATGAACCGGCTGCGCGAGCACTGACCCGCCGCGCTCCCGTCCAGCCCCGCTCGGCCCCGCCGCAGCGGGGCCTTGGCGGTAGGAGGCGCAACCTCCGCAACAGTGAAGGGAGACGACGACGATGAAGGCAAGCTACTCGAAGGCGATCAAGACCCCGACCGGCCAGCGTGTGCTGGTCCAGGTGGACGGGGAGACCGCCGGCTGTTTGGTCAAGGGCCATGAAGGCTGGCGCTCGGATGACGAACTGGACCGGCTCTTGGGCGCGGGCTGCATCTTCGGTGCGCCTTGCCTCGCGGACGCGAAGGCCGTGGTCGGCGATCTGCTCAAGGTCGCCTCGTGATGCGGCAGGAGATGGTCATTCAGACAGGCGGGGGGCAGCGCGCCCTCCGCCGCGCCGCCAAGGCTCTTGCGGGCGTCGTGAGGCGCGATAGCGCCATGGACGTGGACAAGTGGGGCCTGTGGCTCACCAGCGACGACATGGACGCCGATCTGGCGGCCATCGAGGCCAAGGAGACGAAGTGATGGCAGCGAGTTTCAAGCGACTGTCGAAGAAGCAGCGGGAGACCATGGGGCGGTTCGCGGCTCAGGATTTCCAGCTGGAGCCCGCCGATCCGCGTAGCGGCTATCGCCTTGTGGTGAAGCTGGCGAGCAACAACGCCACAGCCCATGCGTTCCACTACTGGCCGGAGGCCGAGTGCTGGATCCACGGCTACGAGTGGGGCCGGGCGGTTCACGAGCAGGTCTGACGCTGCGGACGGGAGGGGCGGGCCCTGGGCTCGCCCCTCTGGCCTTCAGCGAAGGGTGAAAGGAGAGACGACCATGGCGACACTTTGGGAGAGGGCGGAAAGCCCGGAGGCGCATGCAGCCATTGCGAAAGGCGTGGCGAGGCGCTTCAACGCGGACGACAGCCAGCAGGTCGG
>JAPOOH010000211.1 GCA_026713505.1 Chloroflexota bacterium
CGGCTCGATGTAGAAGTACATCGTGCCGCCGCACACGAGGCCGTCGCGCGCGGCGATGTCCTCGTTCAGGTAGTAGCGCTTGTACTGCGGGCCGGTGTTCTCGCGGAGCGCTTCCTTGGCCGCGAACCAGATGTCGCCCTCCACGCACCCCCCGCCGAGCGTGCCGACGGTCGAGCCGTCTCCTCGCACCAGGAGCGCCGCGCCCGGCTTCTGAGGCGTCGAGCCCTGCGTGTGCACGACGGTTGCGATGACGAAGTCCTGCCCGTCATGCGTCAGCGCTGTTGCTTCGTCGTAGACGGCCTTCATGCGCTCACCCTCCCCCGAGTCTTGCCCGTCATACCTGCGCCTCCCCCATCATACCCGCGCCCCCCTCGTCATTCCCGCGAAGGCGGGAATCCAGATTGACCGGCAGGTCACACGTGCGCCCCAGCGCGCACGGGCACGCGGTGCCGCAGGACGATTGTAGCACCGGCCGGCAATCTCCCGTTATTCCCGTACGTGCCAGGAAGGGCGATGACGTTTGGCGGCCTCTACCGGCCCGGCCACGTTGAAGTGGTCTGGCCCCTCCTGCACGAAGCGCCTGCCGGGAACGGTGTGAGGTCGTGTGCGGCACTCCCTTAGTTCGATCCCTGCCGCGCCGGGTTGTCTGAATCGACCTCCGAGCAGCCTCCACGGTTGCAGGCGATCACCCAGTAGTAGTTGATGCCTGCGCCCGGGCTGCTGTGGACGTAGGTAGTCTCGACCAGGTCCGTGGCCAGCTCGTCGCAGAAACGCGAACTACCGCCTCTGTCCAGCGAACAGGACGAGTCGAAGAAATCGTCATGGAAGACTGCGTAATGGTCCGCTTCGTCCACAGCATCCCAACTGACGCGTATGGTTGAGCCTTCCACAGAGAATCGGACGTTCGATGGTGTGTCGGGTCTGATCGCCACCGGCCTCGCCGGGTTCGTTGAGTCGATCTCCGAGCATCCCCCCGCGTTGCACGCAACTACCCAGTAGTAGTTCCGGTCAGGGTGAGGCTCTTCATGGATGTAGGTTGTTCCGACGACGTGCCCTTCCAACTCCCGGCAGCCCAACGGCCCGCCGCCACCCGACAGAAAGCAGTCCGGGTCTTCGAACTGGTTATAGTAGATCTTGTAGTGGGTAGCACTCTTCCGAGTGCCCCCAACTGACGAGAGCCGTCGCCCTATCACGGCTGTAGTGAGGGTCTCCGGGCGGGTCCGGGCCTTCATCGTCGGAACCTGCCGCGCTGATCCCGGAGCAGCTTAAGCTGTCGCACGCCGCCACCCAGTAGTAGTTCTGGTCCGGGTGTGGACCTGTGTGGACGTAGGTCGTCTCTACCACGTCGGAGGCCAGTTGCTCACAGTTCGAGCCGCCGCCGCCAGTCCGCACACGACAGTTTGGGTGATCTCCGAAGTACACGTTGTAGTAACCGGCCCCGTCCACCTGGTCCCAACTGACACGTATCGTTGACCCTTCCACTGCGAACCGCACGTTTTCGGGGCGGTCGAGTTCAGGAGCTTCTCCTTCGCTCGCGCAGCCGACTGCAGCCAATTTCCTACGGACTTCCGGGTCGAGGTCGTTCATCGCACCTTCGAGCGCCAACCCCTGAGGGGCAAGGACGAGGAAGGCAAGGAGGTTGGGTTGTTCATCCTCAGGCTGCGCGTCAAGCAGCCTTTTCAGGGCCTTCCCGTAAGCCAGGGTCTTATTGTGATAGTCGGCGACTTCGGGCGGCGGGTTGATGGATTCCATGACCTCGATGGCGCGTGCCAACTCCTCGGAAGCCTCACCGCTGGTTGCGTCAGAGGGAATCTCATCGTCAGCGTACTGAGCGCAGTTGGATACATACTCTTCCAGGGTCATGCGCGCGGAGTCTGGCGCTGACGTGGATGAATCCTCTCCACCACATGCCGCCGCCGACACGGTCAGGGCAAGCAGGACGAGCAGAGCGGCCGCCCAGTTTCCATTGGACGAGGAGCGCTGGAGGGGATGAGTCCGTCCTGGCACTGTCCAAGTCCTACTCGATGCAGCCGGCCGCGACCATCTGAGCACGGACAGCCGGGTCCATCCCGCTGAGAGCCTGCTCGATCTGCGGCTGGTGCTGGAGCGCCAGAGGGAAGAGCGCATTGAGGATGTAGTCGTCCTCCGACTGCCCGCCTCCGGATGCGAGGTAAAGGTCAACCGATGCCTTGGCAGCCGTCCAGAGGGCCTGAGTAGCGTCATGCCAGCCTGCAATCTCTTTCGGCGGCTCCACGGATTCCAGATAGCCAACGATGGTTCCCCAACCTGCCGCAATCTCCCTGAGAGAGACGTTCTCTTCCCATCCGCCCAGTTCATATCCCGGTCCGCCACAGAATGCCATGTAATCTTCGAGGGAGAGTCGTGAATTCCCCTCAGGCTGGGCAGCCGCAGGCGTAGGAGCGGCGGCAAGGCATCGGTGCCGGCGTAGGGTCATTGGAAGTCACATCGGGTACCCGGGTTATCAGCCAACTGCCATTGTGGCGGACGAGGTTTGCGAAGAAGCCGTTAAGATTCAGAATCTCGTCTGCGCAGGTGTCGCCGTAGCACCCCTTGCCGCCACGTACCTCGAACAGGCCATCCGCTGCGTCCACGCCGGGAATAACGACGGAGCAGGAATCACCTGTCGCAAGCTCCGTGCCCGCACGGCAGGGACCCCCGGTAGTGGGACCGCCGGAACCGTCCCCGATGAGCTGGGCAGGCGTGTCTGGATCGGTATCCGAGCACCCATCACTGTTGCAGGCGACAACCCAGTAGTGGTTTTCAACAGCATCCGGGTCCATATGGCCAAAGGTGGTGGTGGTGACGTTTGTTGCTATCTCGTCACACCATCTGGGGTTGCCGCTAACGTCGACCGAGCAACCTGAGTCGAAGAAGTCGCTGTAGTAGAGGTTGTAGTATTCGGCTCCCTCCACAGCGTCCCAGCTGACCGTTATCCCCGCGCCCTCCCACGCGTACCGTGCATTGGCAGGCGCATCAGGGGCACCAGACAGCGAGACAGACAGCGTATAAGTGCCTCCAGCACCCTCCGAAGAGATAGTTATGTCATGTGTGCCGGACACCTCGGGTGTCCATTTCTCAAATATCGGTGAGATTTCGGACCTATATCCCCAATTGAAGCCGGGGGGCATGAAGATGCTCAGCCTTATGCTCGGTAAGTCCTGCCAGGCGACCTCCAAGAGATACGTCTCTCCCGCCTCCGCATCGAACCGAAAGCGGTCCCTCTCGTCCGGCTCGTCCAGTACACCCGCCACGCTTACTCCAGCAAGGATCTCCTCCCTCTCCACTGCAGTTGGGACTGTACCTTCCAGCGGGGCTGCGTCGACGGGTTCGTCGTCGATGCAACCGGCCGCGACCATCCGAGCGCGGACGTCCGGGGCCATACCTGCGATCGCTTGCTCTATCGGTTGGAAATGAGGGGCCAGTGTTGAGAGCGTCGAAAGGAGGAATTCGTCCTCTGACCGGCCCTGTGGGTCGTTGAGGTAGTTGTGTATCGTCTGCTTGTAGGTTCTCTGAAACGCCAGCTGAGCATCATGCCAGTCGGATAATTCTGCGGGCGGAGCCAGCGCTTCCATATGCTCGTTGATCGTTTCCAGGCCCGATGCGAGTTCTCTCAGGGAGACGCCTTCCTCCCAGGCGTCCACCCCTGACTCACCACAGACTGCGAGGAGGTAATCGTCGAACGACATTCGGGAAGCGCCTCCCACTGCGGCAACCGGCGTTGCAGTGGGCACGTCGGCCGCGGGGGTGACGCCGGAGGATGTCGTGTCGTTCCCGCAGGCAAGCATCGCCAGCAGGGCAACCGCCAGTGTCAGCGCGGCCACCGATACATGTATTCCCCTGACCCTCATGGTGCAATCTCCCCAAATCCCTGGAGTGCTTCCGTGCCGCCGGAATCACGGCATGCCCGACAATCATCGCCGACACCCCTACCCAAGTCTGTTCATGGGGACTCTTGCACATCTCAGTACATATCTTGCCTACGGTTCTGTAGCAGCGAATTCAACTACGCGCACAACGTATACAGTGGCATGTGCGCGACCGGCACAGCCCGTTCGTCCGCCGTCGCTGGTGTTTGGGCGGTGTATGAACGATGGTTGGGGACAATGCTCTTCCCTGCGTGCAGTCCATACCATGTTCAACAGCACAGGAAGTTGCCTGGCATTCCGATGTTGATGCCACCCAGCCGTAGGGCACAAGCTAACGGGCGAGCGCAAGACGATGGCCTTGGCACGTGACATCCAGAACCCGGGTGCTGCTCAGGTGGGCCTCTTGATGAGGGCCTATCGGGAGTCTTTCGTCTTGCAGGAAGGGCGCAAGGGGGTAACCCAAGAGGAGCTGCTCCAACGCATGGCGGAGGTGGATACTGACTATGGAGAGCGTTTCAGCCATACAACCGTGTCCCGGTGGGAAACCGGCATAACCCGTCCCACCGTCCGGCGACTGCAAGTCTTCGGCAAGGCTCTCGACCTATCGGGAACCGAGGTGGCGGGCTTGGTGCTGCTGGCAGGACTCGCCCCTGATCTTCCAACAGCCCTGAAACAGGTCGAATCAGGCGTTCACGGACGGACTGTCAGCAATGGGGAAGCGCGAAGCCGGGAACCCCAGCTGGGCGCTCATGAACGAGGAGGGGCCGACGCCGCCGAGTTCACCCGATCGAGTCTCCGGGAGGTTGCCCATTTCACCGTGCTCAGGATCCTGCCGCTGGCCGTGTGTATAGCGGTCGGAGGGTATGCGCTGTCACTCCTGAGCTGGGAAGGCGCCTGGATCTCTGCCCTGTACGTCAGCCTCGTGGTAGGGCTCGTGATGGCGCAGGGCTTCCTGTTGCCGGACCAGAACGTCAGCCTAAGGGAGTTCTTCTGGGTCACCTTGTTCTTCGTGCTGAGCAGCCCGTTGCTGCAGTTTGCGCCCATAAGGATGGACCATTACGGCCTGTATACGATCGGAGACTCAGCTGGCACGCACGCTCCTACCATCCTGGCCCTCTTGTTGAACCTGGCTCTCGCTTCAACCGCGGGACTGATGTACCAGTTGCTGTGGAGGTGGCAGTACTCCGAGCATGGACAGAAGAAGACCGCTCTGCAGAGGGCTGCCTGGAGCGTTGTCCCGCCTGTAGCGTTCGTGTATGCCATTGTCCTTGTAATCTCCAACGTATCCGTCTGGATACAGCTTGCCTTTCTGATGCCGTTGGTGAGCGCGGTGTTCACCTCATTGCTGGTCCTGCGTGACCCTTCAGTCAATCCCAGCGGGAGAGAGCGTCAGTTCCTCCTGTGGACCTTGGTTTCGCTCGGCATACTCGGTTCAACCCTCGGCATGGCCACCGTTCTGGCCATCTACGTGTCGCCGAACCTGCCGATGGTCCTGCCAGACCACAACCTGCTGCGCTCGTGGGAACTTGATTTCGTCCAGCTCGGCTTCAGCCGGCAGGAAGCCTTGGACCGGGTGAATCTGGGCTACATGTGGCACGCGATCAGCACCTTCACCTACATATTCTTCGTCGTGGGCGGACACCTGGTCGCGGCGGTCTACCGGGTAGGTAACGGGAATACTGAGGATCGGCGGCAACACGAGTCTCCACCCGGAGCTTCGCTTTGACCTCTTGCGCCTAAGGTAGGCGGCGGACCGTTGGGGCAATTCCCTTTCGTAC
The DNA here is from genome assembly GCA_026713505.1 of Chloroflexota bacterium. Classification (GTDB taxonomy): domain Bacteria; phylum Chloroflexota; class Dehalococcoidia; order Lucifugimonadales; family Australimonadaceae; genus Bin16. The sequence goes on from JAPOOH010000211.1 coordinate 5,666, forward strand.
TCCCGCATGAGGATCGCCCATCCCCGTGCTACAATGCCGACGTCATGCAGCGCGCCGCAGCCACGACAACCACGACGACCCGCACTACGAGGGCCGCGGCTGCGCGCGTCCGCGAGACGGCAGCCGTGGCCGCATAAGCCTGGGCGCGTACGTATCTCCAGCCATCAAAGAGGGGCGCGCCGAGCGCCCCTTTCTCATAACAGGACATCAGAGAGGCAGACCGATGCCCGTCAAACAGAAGAGCCCCGAACAAGAACAACTGGACGACCTGCGCTTCCGCATCCGTCACTCGGCCGCCCACATCATGGCCGAGGCCGTGCTCGACCTCTTCCCCGAGGCGAAGTTCGCGGTCGGGCCGCCTACGGCGGACGGGTTCTACTACGACTTCTCGGTGGAGCGCCCCTTCTCGCCGGACGACCTCGAGCGCATCGAGGCGCGGATGCGCGAGACCGTCTTGAAGGACGCGCCGTTCAACATGACGGAACTGACGCGCGAAGACGCGAGCGGACACTTCGCGGACCAGCCGTTCAAGCTGGAGATCATCTCGGAGATCCCTGAGGACGAGGGCCTCACGACCTACGAGCACGACGGCTTCGTGGACCTCTGCCGGGGCCCGCACGTCGGCTCGACCGGCGAGGTAGCCGCGTTCAAGCTCGTGACCATCGCAGGCGCGTACTGGCGCGGCGACGAGCACAACGAGATGCTGCAGCGCATCTACGGCACCGCCTGGGAGTCCGAGGACGCGCTGCAGGCGCACCTGGAGCGGCTGGAGGAGGCCGGGCGTCGCGACCACCGCAGGCTGGGACAGGAGCTCGGCCTCTTCTTCTTCGACCCCGTCGCTCCCGCGAGCCCCTTCTTCCTACCGAGAGGCGCGGCGCTCACGAACGCTCTCACCGCCTACGTGCGCGGCCTCTACGAGCGCTACGGTTACCAGGAGGTCATCACCCCACAGGTGTTCGACTCCTCGCTCTGGAAGCGCTCCGGCCACTACGACAATTACCGCGAGAACATGTACTTCATCCACGCGGACGAGCAGGAGTTCGCGGTGAAGCCGATGAACTGCCCTGCCGCCGCCATCCTCTACGCCTCCCACCTGCACTCCTACCGCGACCTGCCGATACGCTACGCCGACTTCGGACGCCTGCACCGCTTCGAACGCTCCGGCGTCACTCACGGCCTCACCCGCGTCAGGACGTTCTCACAGGACGACGCGCACATCTTCTGCGCGCCCGAGCAGGTGGAGAGCGAGGTGCTCTCGTTCATCAACATGGTCAGCGAGACGTTCGACGTCTTCGGCTTCGACGACGTGCGCGTCGTGCTCTCACTGCGCCCCGAGAAGCGCATCGGCACAGATGATCTCTGGGACGCGGCGGAGGGCGCGCTGGCGTCGGCGCTGGACGCGCGCGGCATGGAGTACGAGCCCGCCCTGAACGAAGGCGCGTTCTACGGCCCCAAGATCGACTTCTTCGTCGCCGATGCCATCGGTCGCGAGTGGCAGCTGAGCACCGTGCAGCTGGACTACAACCTGCCGGAGCGGTTCGACCTCGAGTACGTCGACTCGGAGGGTGCGCGCCAACGCCCGGTCGTCATCCACCGCGCGATGCTCGGCAGCATCGAGCGATTCCTGGGCGTCGTCATCGAGCACTTCGGCGGGGCGTTCCCGGTCTGGCTCGCGCCGGTGCAGGCCGAGGTCATCCCCATCGCCGACCGCCACGTCGAGTACGCGGAGTCGGTGCGCGCTCGGCTGGAGGCCGCGGGTGTCCGGGCGCACGTCGACGCTCGCGGCGAGCGCATGAACGCCAAGATACGCGACGCGCAGCTGATGAAGACGCCCTACATGCTCGTCGTGGGCGACAAGGAGGCCGAGGCCGAGGGCGCCGCAGTGCGCCTCCGCTCCGGCGAGGACCTCGGCCTGCTCCCCGTGGCCGACGTCGCCGCCCGCATCGCGGACGAGGCTGCGCGGCGGGGGTAGTCGAGGCACGCCCCCCGATTTGACGACTGACGCGCGTGGGCGTACCTTCCGGCGGAGCGCAGGCCGGCGCGTTCGCCTGCGCGGAATTCGTCAGAGGAGGACACCATGACGACGAACTACGACCCGACAACCGCCCCGGTCTTCGAACGCATCGCCACGTACGAGGAGTGGCAGCAGAGCGAGGGCGCGAAGCTCCACGGTGGGCTCTACATCAGGGACCTGTACTCCCTCGAGCTCGACTACTGGCCCCGCAAGGGCTGCAATGGCGCGGTCGTCTACCTCGACGGCGACGAGGAGACCGACGAGCACGTGCTGGAGATCGAGCCCGCAGGCAAGACGAACCCCGAGCACCACATGTACAACGAGGTCATCTACGTGCTCAGCGGGCGCGGCGCCACTTCCGTGTGGTACGACGAGTCCCGCAAGCAGACGTTCGAGTGGAACGAGGGCGCGTACTTCTCGATCCCCATGAACGCCTCGTACCAGCACTTCAACGGCAGCGGCACGGAGCCCACGCGCATGGTCTCCGTAACCAACCTGCCGGGCATGATCCGGAAGTTCATTACGCCGGACTTCATCTGGAACAACCCCTACGTGTTCCCTGACCGCCTGACCGCAGACGAAGGGTGGGCCTCCGGCTCCGGCATGATGTACAAGGGACGTGTGTGGGAGACCAACTTCCTGCCGGAC
>JAPOOH010000212.1 GCA_026713505.1 Chloroflexota bacterium
CGCCCAGACGATGGCGGGGTCGTTCACGAGCGCCCGTGCTATCGTCACGCGCTGCTGCTGGCCGCCCGACATCTCCGCCGGACGCTTGTTCGCCTGGTCCGCGAGCTCCACCATCTCCAGCACTTCCATGGCACGGGTGCGGGCTTTCGCCTGACCATGGCCTGCGAGCAACAGCGGCAGTTCCACGTTCTCCGCGCCGGTGAGCACCGGCAGGAGGTTGTAGGCCTGGAATACGAACCCCATGCTTCCTGCACGGAACCGCGTGCGTTCCCTGTCCGACATCTCGTGCACGGAAGCGCCTTCGATGACGACCTTTCCACTGGTGACGTCGTCTATGCCGGAGAAGGTGTTGAGCAGCGTGGTTTTTCCGGAACCGGACGGCCCCATGACGGCGACCATCTGCCCCCTGCCTATCGAGAGGTCTATCCCTTGCAGAGCGTGCACCTCTATCTCGCCCGCCCGGTACGTCTTCACCACGCCCAGCGCCTCTATGATGTTCGTCACACCGTCCCTCCCGTATCCAGCCTGTACCATGATGCCGGAGCCAATCGTGAACGGTCGGCAAGGATAATACACAGCCGATGACATATGGGTGATATTCGGACCAGTTGTAGTGACTTTTAGGTGAATTATCAGGAAGTTGGACGAACCCGCAACGCCTGCGCTGAACGGCCACGAGTGCAGGAAGAGGAGGAGAGCGACGCGCCGTTCCGGCGCCATCGCCATGTGCCTATCGTCGCGGCGAGAGAGGGCAGTGGCGGAGTCCGCCGCACTCTCCCTGCCCGTGTCCAGTGGGACCGCGGCGCGCCTCGGACCATCCGCACGAGGAGTTACCCCATGCCCGGCGCGCTCGACGGCATAGTCGACTTCGACCGGTCAGTCGCCACGGGGCGTGCGCTGGAAGTGAAACCTAGCGCCTTCTCCTCCGCCGCGTGGGGCGACCGCCCCGGCGAGGCGCTTGCGGCTCCGGTGCGGTCTCACGGTCGGCGTTGCTCTCTTCCGCGGAAGCAGGCTCCTCACGTGCCGATCCACGGGCCCGGTGCGCAGCGGACATAGCCCGCAGCAGTGCCTCGGAAACGACCTCCACGTACCGCTTATCCCTCGACGCGAGCACGTAGACCGGTCCACGCTGCGTCGTGATGCGTATGCCGTACCGGGGACGCTTGCGTGACAGGTTCAGTGAGCCCGACAGCACCGCCACGGCTCCAATCATGAGCGTAATCATGTGCTGGAGCACGAACCCAACTGCCACGATAACCAACCCGATGAACAGGGTCCCCATCCCGGGCCAGCGGACGCCCTTGTCCTCAACGCGGTCCACGCCCTGGATGTTGCGCGTGGCGTAGGTGTGCTCGCCGAACACCGAGCGATGCGCGGAGATGCGGACGCCGTTCGCGTCCATATGGAAGACGTCAGTGGCCATCACTCTTCCTCTCACCGGCCGCCGCTCGGCGGCGGCACCCTCTCTCCTTGTAGGGAGAGGGGATCAGCAGCTACCGCTGCAGGAGCGCGTATTCGAGGCTGTCAGAGAGCGCCTGCCACGACGCCTCGATGATATTCGTCGACGCTCCGACCGTCGCCCAGGCCTGCTCTCCATTCGTCGACTCGACGAGTACCCGCACCACCGCGCCGGTGCCGCCCGGCCCTTGCGAGACGACGCGCACCTTGTAGTCCGTCAGTTCCACATTCTTGAGGTGGGGATAGAAGTCCAGCAGCGCCTTGCGTATCGCCTGGTCTAGCGCGTTGACCGGACCGTTGCCCTCCGCAACGGTGTGCCGCGCTTCGCCGTTCACGGAGAGCTTCACCATCGCCTCGCAGAGCGAGTCATCTTCGGCCCGGCTCCCCGGCCTGCGCCGCTTCTCCATGACGACCATGAAGTCGACGAGCTCGAACGGTGGCTGGTAGCCGGGCTGGGTGCGCTCCACAAGCAGCCGGAAGGAGCCCTCCGCGCCCTCGTACTGGAAGCC
>JAPOOH010000213.1 GCA_026713505.1 Chloroflexota bacterium
AACCGCTTCATGGCCGACGCCTGCTCCCGCTCCGAGGGACGCATGCGCTGGATCGTAGTCCCAGCGCTGCGGGACCTGGACAGAACGATCGAAGAGATGCACTTCGGCAAGGAGAACGGCGCATGCGGAGTGCTGTTCAAGGGTGTCGAGAAGGACCGCTCGCTGGCAGAACCGTATTTCTTCCCGGTGTACGAGGAGGCCCAGCGGCTGGACCTGCCCATCTGCGTCCACACCGGGCCGGGCTCCCCCGTCCTGACGGAGTTCTTCGACAGCCGCCTGAGCTTCGTGTTCCCCGACGTACGGCTCCTGCCGGTCATGGCCTTCTACGACCTCGCCTGCAGCAAGATTCCGGAACGATTCCCGGACCTGCGGTGGGGGTTCATAGAGGCCAACTCCTCCTGGATACCGTACCTGGTCCACTTCCTGCACCGGCGCCTGCGCGTTCCCGCCTCGGAGTTCGGGCCATCGTACTTCCAGGAGAACCGGCTCTTCGTGGCGTGCGAGGCGGACGAAGACCTGCCCTACATCCTGCAGTACCTGGGTGAGGAGAACATGATCACCGGCTCCGACTACGGACACGGGGACCAGTCCGCAGAGCCGGAACTGGTCCATCTGCTGCGGGGCCGCGAGGACATCTCGCCGCAGACGCTGGAGAAGGTGCTCTCCCACAACCCTGCCCGCCTCTACGGCTTCTAACGCAGGGCTCATGGCCGGACCGAGAACACCGGAGCACCCGTCCCTGTGGGTCAGCCTGCTGGGCGCGACGGTCCGCGTCGTTTCCGGCGCGCGCTACCGGACGCGCGTCATCGAGGCCGGGGCCGGAGACCCGCTCGTCCTGGTCCACGGCGTGGGGAGCAGCGCGGAACTGTTCGGCCGCAACGTCATGCGGCTGGCGAACGACTTCCACGTCTACGCCATCGACGCGTTGTACCACGGCTACTCGTCGCTCGAACCTTACGACGCCGAGCACCGGGTCGAGCGGCAGGCGGAGGCGGTGCTGGACTTCATGGACGCGCAGGGCATCGAGTGGGCGCACATCGAGGGCGAGTCCATGGGCGCCGGGATGGCATTCCACATCGGTCTGCATCACCCGGAGCGATGCGGAAAGCTGGTGCTGAACTCCGGGTCCTACTACGTCAACTTCAAGCGCGATTTCCCGGACACACCGGAGGGCAACCTGCTCGTGCCCCTCTGCCGCGATGCGGTGACGAACTTCAGCCGGGAGACGGTGCGGAAGCGGATGGAGTACCTCGTCGCGAGCCCCGACCACCTCACCGAGGAGCTGGTGGACGTGCAGTACCGCATGTACGCAATCCCGGAGATACGCGAGTCCATGGCGAGGGTATACGGCATCTCGGCGCCGAGGCCGCGGCTGATGCACTACGAGGAAGAAGTCGCCGCCACCCTGAAACCGCCGGTTCTGGTGCTGTGGACCGACCGGAACCGGGGCGCCGGGCCGGAGGTGGGCGAGTACCTCGCGAGCGTGATCCCTGGTGCGCAGTTCCAGCTCATCACGAACGCCGCTCACTGGCCCCAGTGGGAACAGCCCGAGCAGCACGACGAGGTTGTAGCGGCCTTTCTGAGGTCGCCTCGTTGATCCGCACGGCAGGCTGCCGTGTAGCGCAACAAGCCGAGCGCGACTAGACTCGCCTCCGTACCAGCCGATGCATATGAAGGAGCAGTCATGACAACCTCTCCGGCGTCAGCATTCACGATCATCGGACGTCCCATCCCCCGCGTGGAGGGAGTCGACAAGGTCAACGGCTCGGCGTCCTACTCGGCTGACGTCATACCACCGGGGGCGGTCTGGGCGAAGAACGTCCGCAGCCCCTATGCTCACGCGCGCATCGTCTCTATAGACACCTCTCGGGCGCTCGCCATGCCCGGCGTGCTCGCGGTGGTTACGGCCGCAGACATCCCGAACGGCCGCACGGGCAGGAACATCAAGGACGTGCCCCTGCTCTGCGACGACAAAGTGCGGTTCATCGGGGACAAGGTGGCCACGGTAGCGGCGGAGAGCCGCGAGACGGCGGCAGCGGCGGCGCAACTGGTGGACGTGGAGTACGAGGAGCTGCCGGCCGTATTCGACCCGGAAGAGGCGATGCAGGCGGGAGCGCCGCTCCTTCACGAGGAGGCGGCGGGTTACCTGGGGTTCCCCGAGGTGCCGGACGACGTGCCGAACCTCTGCGGCTACGCCCTCTCGGAGACCGGCGACGTCGAACAGGGGTTCCGGGAAGCGGACGTCGTCGTAGAGCGCCGGTACGTCACCCAGCTGTCGCACCAGGCGTACCTCGAGCCGACCGCGTGGCTCGTGGACAGCTCACCCACGCCGGACGAACAGCCCGAGCGCGTGGAAGTGTGGGCGTCCAACAAGGTGCCGTACACGACGCGGAAGGAGCTCGGCAGGCTGATCGATCGGCCGGAGGAGGACATCCGCCTCAACCAGGTAGTCATCGGCGCGGACTTCGGCAGCAAGAGCGCCACGGGCGACGCCCCGGTCGGCTACCACCTGTCCCGCATGCTGGGGAGGCCGGTGAAGTTCGTGAACAGCGCCATCGAGGATCTGACCACCGTCTCACCGAAGCACGCCTTCATCGTCCAGCTTCGGACAGGGCTGAAGCGCGACGGAACGATCGTCGCGCACGACGCCAGGGTCGTCATGAACCGCGGCGCGTACACCGGCCAGAACTCTTCAGCGAACGGCCTCCTCGGAGGAGCGCAGCGCGTCGGCAACTTCTACAACATCCCCAATATGCGCATCGAGGCGTTCGCCGCCTACACCAACCGCGTCCCGTGCGGCTACATGCGGGCCCCCGGCTCGCCGCAGGCGCTCTTCGCCATCGAGGCGCACATGGACGCCATCGCCGCCGAGCTGGGCATCGACCCCATCGAACTGAGGAAGCGCAACGTCCCCGCCAACGCTCCGACCGGGGCGCCGCACCTGGCCCCGCACGTGCTCGACGAGGCCGGACGCGCCTTCGGGTGGAGCGACCGGACACGCGCCGGCTCGCGCGAACGAGGGCCCAACAAGCTCGTAGGCCAGGGCGTCGGCATGGCCGACCGGGGGCACGGCGCAGGCCAGGCCTCGTCGTCCATCCGGGTGAACCCGGACGGCTCCATCACGGCAACAACCTCGCTGCCGGAGAACGGGACAGGCGGCCTCACGGTCGTCGCGGCCATCGTCGCCGAGAGCTTCGGGGTCCCGCTCGACCGCCTCCGCATCGTCCACTCGGACACCGACGAGTTTCCCATCGACGTGGAGGCGGGAGGCAGCAAGACAACCAACAGCTCCGGCACGGCGGCGCTGACGGCGTGCGACCAGGTCAAGGAGCAGCTCGCGCCTCTCGCCGCGCAAGCACTTGGAAGCGGGGCTGTCGAGTGGCGTCAGGCCCAGTGGGATGAGGAGGGCGCATTGACGCCCGGAGGCTGGGAGTCGGCTGACGGGCGCTTCATGTCGCTGGAGAGCCTCGCGACGGAGCTGGTCCGCGAGGACGAGCCGCTCGCGACCGCGAAGGTAACGCTGCAGGCCCCGCGCACGCCCGACCCCGGCGTGTGCGTGCAGATGGCGGAGGTGGAGGTGGACAGCGAGACCGGCCAGGTGACGCTGCAACGCCTCGTCACCGCACAGGACGTGGGAACGATCATCAACGAACTCGGGCACCAGGGGCAGATCAACGGCGCCGTCGTCCAGGGCATCGGCTACGCATTGATGGAGGAGCTCATCGTCGAAGACGGGCGCGTGACCACGCCCAACTTCGCCGACTATAAGATACCCACGGTGCAGGACATACCTGAGCTCGTTACCGTGAACGTCCCGGACTACGGCGAGGCCCTCGGTCCGTTCCACGCGAAGTCCATCGGGGAGATACCCACCATCCCGACGGCGGGCGCGATCGCCAACGCGGTCGCCGACGCCATCGGCGCGCCCGTCGTCGAATTGCCCCTCACCGCTGAGCGCGTGCTCCAGGCGATAGCGAGGAAGGGCGGCAGTTAGCCGCCCTCCCCGACTGCCCTCGAGCACATCCCGACGACGTTAGCCCCGGTAGGCGCTGCTCCGCAGGAGCCGCCCGGGGAGTGCCCCCGTGTGCTCGCCGGCCTCTATCAGCACCTCGCCGTTGACGATCGTGCAGGCGACGCCTTCGCTGGGGCGGCGCATCCGCACCGCGTCTCCGGGGTAGTCCGCGACCTCTTCCAGCTCACCCGCGCCGATGGTGTCCGGGTCGAACACGGTCAGGTCAGCGGCCAGGCCGGGCCTGATGAGTCCGCGGTCGTGCAGGCCGAAGGCACTCGCCCCCATGAACGTCAGCTTCCGCACGGCGTCTTCCAGTGCGAGCGCCTGCTGCTGCCTCACCCAGAACGACAGCAGGAAGGTCGAGAAGTGGCTGTCGCAGCGGCGCGTAACGTGCGCCCCGCCGTCGGAGAGTCCGGGCAGCACGAACGGGTCGGCTAGCACCTCCGCCATCGCCGACGTGCTCACGTCGGAGCGGAAGTAGAAGAGCGTCTTCAGGTCCTCCTCGAGCGCGAGGTCGAGGAATGCGTCGAGCGGGTCCTTGCCGAGTTCCCGCGCGATGTCGCTCACGCTCCGCTCCACGTAGGCGCGGTGCTCGTCCAGGGCAACCCTGGCCACGTGCAGCAGGTCCCAGCGGACCTGGGAGGAGCCGGGGTTCCGCTTGTCCGGCGCATCGGCGTCGGCCCTGAGTCCGGCGCGGACCGCAGGGTCCTGGAAGGCCGCGCGCTTCTCCTCAGCCGAACTGCTCATCACGGGAAGCCAGTGCGGGAAACCGTCGAAACTGCCCACGGTAAGCAGCGTCCAACGCGCCGTATTCTCTATGAATGGCGATACCATCGCGTACATCCGGGCGTCGTTCCGGGTGGTTCCCGCGCGTCCCGCGAGACTGGATATCACGGGACGCCCCGTAGCCCGCGCCGTTCGTGAGAGCAGGCCCTCTGACAATTCGATACGCTCCGAGTCCCCGAACTGGATGGAACCGGCCCCGACCTCCGCCAGCGCTTCCGCTACGGCGAGGAACTCGTCCGGTGGCGCGGCATTCGCCGGCAGCAAACGGTTCTCCAGGTCCATGTGACGCAGGTTTCGCTCCGAGGACAGGCCTAGTGCACCGGCGCGTATCCCCTCGCGCACTATCTCCTTCATCTGCTCGATCTGCTCCGGGGTCGCGACCGCAGTGTAGGCAGCCTCGCCCATCACGTGCCGCCGCACCGCCGAGAAGCCGATCAGCGAACCGACATTCACGCCAAGTTCTCGGTCGATGGTCTCCAGGTACTGTGGCACCGACTCCCACGACCACTCGACGCCGGCCTGCAAGGACTCGACCGGAATGGCCTCGACGCGCGAGAGCATCGAGACGAGGTCGGCGCGCTCCTCCGGCCGCGCGGGAGCGAGCCCCAGCGAGCAGTTGCCATTGATGACGGTCGTGGCGCCGTGGTAGCACGCGAACGTGCAGAGCGGGTCCCACAGCACCTGCGCGTCGTAGTGGCAGTGGTTGTCGACGAAGCCGGGGGAGATCACCTGCCCCTGCACGTCGATGACTCGCTTCGCCGACGGACCGAGCCTCCCGGTCTCCGCGATGCGTCCGTCCACGACGGCTACGTCACCTTCGTAGGACGGCCCGCCGGAGCCGTCCACCACTCGGCCATTCTTGAGCAGCAGGTCGTAGGTCATGTCATCCTCCCTGGCGAGATTCCGGTCCCGGAATGTCGTACAGACGGCAGACGTTGGTGCTGAGTACCTTGGTGCGAGTCTCCGCATCCAGGTGTCCGAGGTGCTCGGCGATCACCTTGCGCGAATTCGGCCAGGTGGAGTTCGCGTGAGGGTAGTCGTTGGACCACATGCAGGCGTCCCCTCCCCAGCTGGACAGGTACCGGGTGCCGATGGCGTCGTTGAAGAACGTCGCGTATATCTGGTCGGCCAGGTAGTCGCTCGGCATCTTGTCCGGCGCGGGGCCCGGTTCGTGGTGACGGTGTCTGCCCAGGTAGTAGCCCCACTGCTGGAGGGCGAAGGGCAACCAGCCTATCTCGTTCTCCACGAGCACGATCTTGAGGTTCGGGAAGCGGTCCAGCGCCTGGTAGAAGATGATGTCGAAGAGGCTGTTCATCACCTCGGCGATCTTGAGGTTCACACTGGCGCGGTAGTGTTCCGTGCCGCCCTGGCGGCGCTGCATGTAGCCGTGTCCCGTCAGGATGTGCAGGCTCACCGGCATCTGCAGGTCCTGCGCGGCGGCCCAGAAGGGGTCGTAGCGGTCCGACGAGAACGGCATGTCCTCGGGTGGGTTCTGCCAGACCATGGCCCCGCGCAGTCCCGCGTTGCGACAGCGCTCCAACTCGGCGACGGCGTGGTCGATGTCGTACAACGATATGAGGCCGACCCCGAACAGGCGGTCCGGGCTCACCGCGCAGTACTCGATCAGCCAGTCGTTGAAGGCTCTGACGCACGCCTCCTGCAGTTGCACGTCCTCTATGCGGAAGAGCGTCATGCCGCGCGTCGCATAGAGGACTTCGAGGCTGACGCCGTCGACGGCCATCTCCTTGAGCCGTTCGTTCGGGTCCCAGCCGCCGGGCTTGGCCTGGTCTGAGACCGTGTTGGGGAAGGTTGGCGCCTGGTCGCGCAGCCCTTTGGGCAAGCGGGTCGTCCACAGGTCGCCCGGCTCCATCACATGGGAGTCGGAGGAGATCAGCAGTTCGTCGACGGCCCCTTCCGTACCTGCGCTCGGGATTGTGGTGGTCATCGCCGTTCCTCCTCGCATTCCGGGTCGCCCGGCTCTCAGCGGAAGGGAACAGGGGCCGGAGCGTTCTGCCGGCACTTAACCACCGCGCCGAACGGCTGTCAAATGAAACAGACGCATCGTCCGCCTGCGGTCGATTGACAATCGTCTGGCGTAGTGCTTTATTGCCCTCGTGATGTAGGTCGTCTCCAGCCAGAGTCCGGCGGCACACGTATGCAGGGAAAAGGGGCATCATGGCTAATCTCATCGTCGCACGCGGGGACAGGTCTCTTCGATCGCTCATCGACACCGACGGAGGCACGGTGAGCCGGGAGTTGTACGTCAACGAGGACATCTTCGAGCAGGAGCAGGAGCAGATCTTCAACCGGTGCTGGCTGTTCCTCGGACACGAGAGCCAGGTGCCGAACCCCGGCGACTTCATCGTGACGCGCATGGGCACGGAAGAGGTGCTGGTGGTGCGCGGCCGCAAGGACAACCAGATACGAGCCTTCCTGAACTCCTGCGCCCACCGGGGCATGAAGGTCTGCCGGTACGACCAGGGCAATGCCCTCATCTTCACGTGCCCGTTCCATGCCTGGACCTACGACTGCAACGGCTCTCTCGTCGGCGCGGCCTACCAGTATGCGCCCTACGCCTACGACGGCGGCATCGATCGGGAGCAGTGGGGGCTCACGCCGGTGGCGCAGTTCAAGAACTACTACGGCTCGCTCTGGGCAACCTGGGACCCGAAGGCGCCGTCCTTCGAGGACTACGTCGGGCCATTCGCCGAGGGCATCCGCTACGACTGCGAGGCCAGCGACGGCGAGGAGGCCGGCATCGAGGTCTTCAGGCCCTTCCAGAAGTGGCGCCTCCCGACGAACTGGAAGGTGCCCGCCTTCTCCTCGTCGACCGACCTGACCCACGCCGCGATGACCCACCGCTCCGTGAACGCGGCCTCCATAGGCCCGGACCGCGGAACGATGTCCGGCGGCGAACGGCACAAGCGCCGCGCCCCCTTCCCTTCCGATCGGTTCGCGGTGGGCGACCACAACCTCGGCCATGGGGGCAACTGGACCGTGTACCAGCAACCCGGCGTGCCGGAATACGTCGACACGTGGTTCGAGCCCGGCGTGGACGAGTACTTCCGCGAGGCCCGCGAACGCAAGGCCATGAAGTACGCAGACCGGATACTGCCCCCACACGGCCACGAGGGAGGACACTTCTGCGTGTTCCCCAACTTCATCATGGACAGCTGGCGCTGGCGCTGGTGGCACCCCCACACCGTAGGCGTCGTCGAACGATGGAGCCTGTTCGGCATTGACAAGAATGCGCCCAAGCCCGTGAAGGACGCCGTTCGCCACTACGTGATGCGGTACAACGGTCCGACCGGCGCAACGGAATCGGACGACATGGAGAACTGGAACTACGTCTACTCCGCCAGCCGGGGCGCGAGGGCGCGCAAGCGCAACTACTTCTTCGCGAACGGTCTGGGGCGCGGCATCGAGAGCGACCAGTACCCCGGCGTCGTCTTCAACGGAACGCACACTGAAGAGGCGCACCGCGCACGGTTCAGCAGGTGGCTCGCCTTCATGGAAGCCTCGAGCTGGGACGACCTCTACCCCATCAACAGGGCGAAGTCGCACCGCATCTGGTAGGAACAGCGGCATCCGGGCAGCGAGGTACCGGGGACACGAAGGGAGTCGTGGGATGACTGAACGCGCCAACGTTAGCCTGGATGCGATGGATCGGGTTGTCCTGCTGAAAGACATCGAGCAGTTCCTCTACATGGAGGCGCTGCTCCTTGACGAGCGCCGGCTCACGGAATGGCTGGACATGCTGGCGGAGGACATCCACTATTGGATGCCCATCCGCAGGAACGTCAAGTTCGGCGATTGGGACCTCGAGTTCAGCGACCCCGATTCGGAGATCTCCTACTTCGACGAGGGCAAGGACATCCTCGTCGGCAGGGTCCGACAGATCAACACGGGCGTGCACTGGGCGGAGGAGCCGGTGTCCCGGTTCGAGCACATCGTCTCCAACATCCTCCTGCTGGAAGTGAATGGCGACGAGGCGAAGGTGAGCAGCAAGTTCTTCTGCTACCAGAACCGCCTGCAGGACGAGGTCAACCTGTTCGTCGGCAGGCGGTACGACACGCTCCGGAGCGACCCTGACACCGTGTTCAAGATCGCCAAGCGCGACATCATCCTGGACCAGAACGTTCTGCTTCCGAAAGTGATCAATACGTTCTTCTAGGACATGAAGATGCGCATCGAGTGGCGGTACGGGGACCAGCAGGACGCTCTCATCTCCGTCGACGAAGAGGGCGGCACGGCGCTGGAGGTATGGGAATTCGACAGGGCGCTGTTGTCCGATTTCCTCAACCTCATGACCGCCATCGGCACGCACAGCAGGCAGAGCATCGCCGACGACGGTCAGCGTGACCCACAGGAGTGGGGCAGGCTCGTGATCGCGCGTTCGGACGACGGCGACGTGCTCAGGATCGACCCCGAGCTGTACTGGGACCGCGTGTCGCACTGGTTCCGTTCCCAGGGCGGCGATCCGAACCCCTATCGGCAGGGCAGTTAGCGGCAGGCCGCCCGAGCGCGCAGCCCGGTCATCCGGCCCCCGGCGAGACCACCTCTTTCTCCGGCTTCTTGAGCGTCTCCTCCAGGAAGAACACCACCACTATCCCGGCTGCAAAGGCCGTTGACGCGAGGAACAAGAACGCAACGCCGGCCCCTAACGCGCCATACAGCAGGCCGAAACTCGTCGGGCTGGCTGTGGACCCGCTCTGGGCAACCAGCCGGGACATGCCGAAGAAGAGCCCGCGTGCCTGCGGCGGCGCTACGTCCGTCCCGAGCGTCTGCATGTTGCCGGAGATGACGCCCATCGACAGGTGCAGGAACACGAAAGTAGCGATGAACCAGCCCACGTCAAGGCCGGCGAATGCAGTAACCGCCACTGAGGCCGTTGCGATACTCGACAGGAACAGTCCCGGCACGACGATGTACTTCCTTCCGAACCGGTCCATCACGAACCCTGTGGAGAACATGATGGGGATGGTCCCCACTGCCATTGCGCTGCGCAGCACCCCCAGTTCGGCAGGGTCCAGCCCGTATGCGAAGGAAGGGTACAGGAGGATCACGCCGCCCTCGAAGACAGCTCCCCTGGTTACATTCGTGAGGAACTGGATCGAAAAGACAGTGGGGATCGGATTCCTGAGCAGCAGCGCCCAGCGGGAACCCTCTGCGATAGCCTCAGCCGCGCGTCTAGCCGCAGGGGCGCTCTCCTTGACGACGAAATACGTCGGCAGGATGGAGAGCAGCGTGAGGACCGCATGGATCAGGAACGGCGACCACAACCCCCAGGCAACCGCCGCGAATCCTCCGATCAGCGGGCCGCTGAGCGCGCCGATCTGCTGCACGCCGAACATCTGGGTGACCTGCTTGCCCCGCTGCTGCGCGGCCCCCGTATCGGCGATCACCGTGATGCGGCTCTGCATCCACATCTGGGTGCCGACTCCAGCGATGAACCGGTATACGAGCAGCTCAGGAAACGAGCCGGAGATCGCGGCCTTGGCGATGAGCAGAGATGACAATGCAACGACCAGCGGCCCCGCCAGCAGGATCCAGCGGCGGCCGATCCGGTCGATGAGCAGGCCGGGCGGGAGCGAGGCGGCCCGGGGGCCCAGGCGGGAGGGTGTGGAGCACCAG
>JAPOOH010000214.1 GCA_026713505.1 Chloroflexota bacterium
CAGGAACAGCTACGGCGACCTCGTCCCGCTCCTGGCCCGCACGATGCGGCAGCGTGTCGTGGAGCTTGGGGCTATGCTCATGGCTCCGGCGGCGGGCATCCGCGCCACGGTCGTGGGTGCGTCGCAGTACACCGTTCAGGTGAGCGGGAGCACCATCTTCATCTCGCCCATCGAGTCCGTTCCCATCCGCAACATCCCCGTGATGACGCCGGAGCTCGACCTCACCGTCGACGACCTCGACCCGGACGTCATTGCCGACGCGGTGCGCGCCGGGCTGACGCGGCTCGACCTCCACGACGCTGACACGGCGGTCGCCATCGGCTTCCACTGGGGCGGGTCGGCCACCTTCCACCGGCTGGACGCGTTCACGCGCGGCGCCGCCTCCGCCATGAGCGCGCTGCTGGACAAGGGCAACCCGCTGGTACTGGTAAGCGACGGGGACATCGGCGGGCTGCTGGGCCTGCACCTCCGCGAAGAGGTCGGCCTGCCCAACCCGGTCATCTCCATAGACGGCATCGAGTTGCGCGAGTTCGACTACATCGACATCGGCGAGATCATCCCATCGTCCGGGGCTGCGCCGGTCGTCATCAAGTCGCTCGTATTCCCCGGTCAGCAGGACGGCGTATAACAGGGAGGCCCCATGGAGTACCGGCGGCTTGGCGGCACGGACATGGACGTATCGGTCATCGGCGCGGGCGGCTACCCGTTCGGCCCACCGCTGCTCGGCCAGGACGAGACGACCGCTGTCGTCCACCGCGCGATCGACTGCGGCATCAACTTCTTCGACACGTCGGACGTCTACGGCGGCGGCCAGAGCGAGGACTTCCTCGGCAACGCGCTCCTTGGCAAACGCGACGCTATCCACCTCTCCACCAAGTTCAACCTGCGCGACCTCGGCGGCCAGACTCCGCGGGAGCGCATATTCGCCCGCTGCGAGGAGGCGCTGCGCAAGCTGCACACGGACCGCATAGACCTGTTCCAGGTGCACTACGCCACGCCGGAGGTGCCGCACGAGGAGCTGCTCGGCCCACTGGACGACCTCGTCAGGCAGGGCAAGGTGCGCTACATCGGCAACTGCAACACCGCGTCGTGGCGCTGGCTGGAGGAGATCGAGACCTCCCGTGCCAACGACATGGCGGAGTTCCAGTCCACACAGAACCACTACAGCCTCCTCTACCGCCACGCGGAACTCGAACTGATCCCGTTCTGCCGCGCGTACGGCAGGTCGCTGCTGGCGTACTTCCCGCTTGGCGGAGGCTGGCTGACCGGCACGTACCGGCCGGGCGAATCACCGCCGGAGGGGAGCCGCGCCGCGAAGGTGCCCACCGGCATCGTCACGCGCCTCCGCTCGGAGCGCGTAGACCGCATCGTTCCGATGCTCGAGGCGTTCGCGGGTGAGCGCGGCCACACGATCGCGGAGCTCGCGCTCGCGTGGGTCATCTCCCACTCGGAGGTCGTGCTCGCCCTCACGGGATTCGACCGCCCGGAGCACGTCGAGGCGAACGTGAAGGGCGTCGACTGGAAGCTCACAGCTGAGGACCTGCAGGAGCTGGACGCGATCACCTCCTGGTGGGAGGGGCGCAACGCCACTATCGACAGTCCCACGCCGCCACCGCGCCCGGACGTTCCGTGATGAACGAGTGGTACATCGTCCGACACGGCGAGACGACGTGGAACGCGGAGCGGCGCGTGCAGGGACACACGGACGTTCCCCTGCACGACGGCGGCCGCGAGCAGGCCGCGCTCACTGGGCAGCGGCTCCCCGGCCCGCGCGTCCCGCTCCGCCCCCCCGGCGCCCCCGCTCGCCTCCCCCCGACCGGCGGGGTC
>JAPOOH010000215.1 GCA_026713505.1 Chloroflexota bacterium
AGGCGGACACACCGGCGGCGGGCCCCGCCTCGATACTGCCGACTGCGCGCTTGCCCGCGTCCTCCACGCCCAGGACGCCGCCGTAGGCCTGCATGATCAGGAGCCTGTTGGTGAGCCCCTTGTCGCGCAGGAGACCCTGCAGGTTGGCCAGGTACCTGGTGATTGTCGGACCGATGTAGGAGTTCACTACGGTGGTGGCCGTTCGCTCGTATTCCCCGGCGAACGGAGCGGTCTCACTCGAAAGGCTGACGAAGACCCCGGGATACTCACGCCGGATCATCTCCGCCGTTGCACTTTCGTGAATTTCATTCGATACGGACCACAGCAGGCTGACGGCTATGGAGTCCACTCCCTCGTCGACCAGGTCCTTGATGCTCTCCAGGGCTTCTTCCGTGTTGAGTTGGACCAGGACTCTGCCGCTGTGGTCGACGCGCTCCGTTACCTCCCTGACCAGCCTTCTCGGCACGAAAGGATCGGGCTTTCGCAGGGCTGCCTCATGGGCGGCCTCCTCTTCCGGAAGGCCCAGCGTGATGCCGCCCCGCATCATGAGGAAGGCATCCCCGAAGCCCTTGGTGGCGATGATGCCCGTCTTCGCCCCGGTACGTGTGATCAGCGTGTTGTCCGCCACCGTCGACGCGTGGTAGAAGAGCCGCGTCTCGCGCAGGAGCTCCTCTTCGTTGTCCATCCCCAGCGCAAGCGCCACGCTGCGCACTGCCTCCAGCACGCCAACCGCGAAATCGGAAGGGGTGGACGAAGCCTTCCCCAGCGTCAGTGTCCCTTCGTCGTCAACCGCGACGCAGTCGGTGAAGGTGCCTCCGATGTCGACTCCGATGATGTAGCTACGACTCATGCCCGTCCTCGTTGGACAAGTGATATCCCTCCACTATGAAGTCGACATCCGGCGAGGCGCGTCGGCTGGGCCGTACTCCTCCTCCCTGCCTCATTGGCCACGAAGCAGCGGCACTATCTGACCGAAGGCGAACGACGTGTAGTTCTCGAAGTACTTCGAGACGTTCTCGTGTGTCCCGTAGTAGATCGTCGCCCCTTCGGCTTCCAGGCGGGCTATCTCGTTGGCGGTGAAGGTGTCCGGCCGGAATCGGGATGGCGTCCCGGAGTGCTTCTCGATGATGTCCTGACCCTCGTCCGTGGTCAGGAACACGGCCACGAGCTTCGCCAGGTTGGGATGTTCGCTGTTCTTGGGCACGGTAGCGTCAACGGCGGTGCCGCTTACGAATTCGCCCAGGGTCGTGTAAGCAACGTTCGCTCCCTTCTCCGCCAGGCGGTCCCAGCTGATCTGACCGCAGCTGAACGCCATGAAGGCGAACTCGCCTGTCGCAACGCGCTCTTCCTGTCCGCAGCCGATGAGTCCAGCGATCGCGCCGTTGGAAGTCATCACGCGGATGGTCTGGAGCGCCTCTTCCCTTCCGAGGACGATCGAGGCCTCGATCCATCCGACCGCATACGGAGTCGTCGCGATCTGCCCCGCGTACTTCGGATCGGTGAAGTCGGCGAAAGACCGCGGCAGTTCATCCTCGCTGATCAGGTCCTTGTTGTAACCGATGCCGTGGATGGTCCCGCCGACGACGACACAGCAGCCCTCGGGGCCTATCTCGACGTCCGTCAGGTAGGGTGCGTACGCCTTCCAGTCGACGAGTTCAGCCGCTCCGGCTCCATGGAGCCCGAGCCCTTGCCGCGCGGACGCCCCGGTGAACAGGTCGGTCGATGCCGGGCGGCCTGCCTCGTACTCCGATATCAGAGTGGGAAGCAACTGGGACCCGGACGGCCCGGGCGAGGTGTTTATCGTGATGTCGATCCCGTACATCGCGTTGACCGCGTCCTGCACCTCTGAGACGAACGCGGCCGAATGCCAGTCTCCGCTCCCGAGCACGTTGAGCTCTCCCTCCTCAGCGGCGGCGGCGATCAGCTCGTCCAATGGAGACGGGGTAGGGGTGGGAGCGGGCGTGGGCGTTGCAGCGGGTGTAGGGGTAGCCGTAGCCGCAGGCGGCGGCGTGGGAGTCGCTGGTGGCGGTTGAGTCGCGGTGGGGGTCGGGTCGTCTCCCCCGCAACCGCCAACCAGGCCCATCACCATCAAGGCCGTGAGGACGACCAGCCAACTGCGAGCGAAACGTAGCTTGAGTGACCGCATAGGTGCGACTCCTTATCACCAGGATGCTGGTGGTACGGTGGTCCATCGAGGGCTCCCGGGTTCCGGCAGCCGCCCTGAGGACTCGCCTCATTGTCGCGGATTCTAGTTGCGTCGATTTCTGAGTGTCAAGGAAAGGATGCTTCGCCGAAAGCATCTCTCTACCGCTGTTGTTGTTCCCCGAAGCCGTCAGATTACCCGTAAATGCTCCATGTATTCGTTACAGGCAAACGCCCTCGGCAGCCCGCTGTCGAGCGGTACGGTGGAGGGCTGTCGGCGGCTCTTACAACCCGTAGAGCGTGGCGGGGTTCCGGCGGAGCATCTTGTCCACCACGCGCGCATCCACGTCGCCCCGGCCCGCCATCCGGCGCATCGCGTCGATCTGCGTCGACTGCCCCGTGTGCCCGTAGTCGGTCCCGACCACGAGGCTGTCCTCGCCCGTGTACTCGATGATATGCGGCAGGTCCTCGTAGACCTCGTACATCAGGTACATGCGGTTGTCGGCGAACACCGTCGGGCTCAGCTCCTTCCCCGCGCCCTCTCGCGGGCCCCGCACGCGCTGGCGCAGGTCCGTGACCACGTGGGGCGCCCAGCCCGCGCCGGACTCCAGGAACGCCCACCTGAGGCCGGGGAACAGCGACGGCACTTCGCTGAATATCAGCGCGTGAGCGCACGCCACCAGCATCAGCTTGAACGACGTGAAGGCCGACTCGCCTGGAGCGCGCCCCAGCACGCTGTTGACCTCCTCGTTCGCGTTGCCCACATGCAGCACGATCGGCACGTTGAGCCGCTCCGCCGCCTGGTATACCGGGTAGAAGTACGGCTCCGT
This sequence comes from Chloroflexota bacterium, assembly GCA_026713505.1. Classification (GTDB taxonomy): domain Bacteria; phylum Chloroflexota; class Dehalococcoidia; order Lucifugimonadales; family Australimonadaceae; genus Bin16. Next base: position 2,973 of record JAPOOH010000215.1, read on the forward strand.
GACGATGCCCTGCGCCTCGACCGGGCGCATGAAGACGCCGCAGGCCCCGTGGGCGACCGACCACTCGAGCTGCGCGATCGCCTCGTCGACCGCCATGAAGGGCAGGGCGGCCGTCCATCGGAGACGGCCCTCGCTCCCTTGCGTCACGTCCGCCAGCCACCGGTTGTAGCTGCGCGTCAGCGCCGCCTCGACCTCCGGCCGATCAGCGACCCGCCTGATGAAGAACGACGTATGCAGCACCTGGATGTCGACGCCGACCTCGTCCATGTGGCGCAGGCGCGCGTCCACGTCGGCCATCTGCGCGGACTCCTCCGGCGTCAGGATCGTGCGCCCTGAGGTCTTCTCTCGCTCCTCCATCCGGCCCGGTTCCCGGGAGGGGGAGCCGAACCCGCGCACCTGGCCGTCCACCAGCCACCGGGGGCGTTCGCCGCCCCCGCGGACCGGGGCGACGAGCACCGGCCGGTACCTCTCGTCGGAGGCGTCCATGTACTCCCACGTGCGCTCGGTCTCGATGACGTGGGCGTCGGCGTCGATCGTGGGGAGCGAGGTCTCCGCTTCCTTCGCCAGCGTCGGTGCATCCTGCTGCTGGGTCGCCATGCTTCCCTCCCTGGCGCCGCGGCGCCTCTCCAGGCCCGGTACGAGGAGGCTTCAGCCGGTCACTCCCACTCGGCGAAGGCCATCGCACAGCCGACGCCGGCCACGTTCCGGTAGCAGGGTTGATAGTCGATGACGCGTCCCCTGCTCTCGCTCGTGGCGGCGGCGATGATCCAGTTCCTGATCTCGGATGTACCCCCGACCAGGACGTTGGGGTCCATCGCCGCCATGTAATCGATGTCGTGGGCCTCCACCGCTTCCAGGTACTCCCGGTCGATCTGCTCGTCGATCATCGTGTGGGAGAGTCCCCCCGACGCGACGACCACGACGCGCCGGGAATCGTCGAACGACTCGATGGCCTTCGCGAGCGCGCGTCCGAACTCCACGCACCGCCGCGGTGAGACCGTGGGCGGATAGTAGGTGTTCACCATCACCGGCACGATGCGGTACCGGGCGTCGTCGTTCGTCGTGTGGAGCGGCCGCCCGAACGCGTGGCCGAGTCCTTGCTCATGGCGGGTCGCGCTCGACCACGCCGGGTCGAACCCGGAATCGAGAAGCGAGTCGATGACCCACCGGGCAAGCGGGACGTCGACCTGGTACCGGGTGATCGTGTCGGTGAACTCGTCGCCGAGGTGGTAGTGCGAGACCCTGGTGCTCGCATCCGCCTCGTCGCCGATGTACACGAGGAACGGCGGCGTGTTGTCCGGGAGCAGGTTCTCCCGCTGGTCGTCGCCCACGACCACGATCGTGTCGGGCGCGGTCTCGTCGATCCTGGCGCTGACGGTGTCCATCGCCTTGCGGCACGCGTCGTACCGGCGCTGCATCACCGCCTGCGTGGTCTCCTCCCGCATACCCGGCTTCTCTGCGCCCATGTCGTCGCGCCGGAGGATGTTGGGCCACAGCTCGGGTGGGACATAGAGCTGCGGGCCATGCGACATGCCGAACCTGCCCACGATCGTTGCCATCGTCCCCTCCTCTCGCGCGTCCGTCGGAAGGATGCCGCCATTCTAGCCGAGCCGGGCCGCAACTGCCCTCAAGCCCGCCCGCGCCTCCGGCGCGCGCGCAACGCGGCGGGACGCGGAGGCAGGGCCTTGTCATGTTGAGCGGAGCCGGAGGCGCAGTCCGCGCTTCAGCGGGCAACATCCTCTCGGGGGCGTCCCCGTCGTTCCTGCGAAGGCAGGAACCCCGCCCCCTTCACCTCTCCCTCAGGGAGAGGTAGACGCGCCTGCGCGTCGGGTGAGGGCCCCCCACGCCCCTCCCGCTCGCAAGTCTGAACACTTCACCCATCCTGTGCATCGATGTGAGATTCCTGACAACCGCCCCTTTCGCGGTCGCCCATGCACCCCGTACGCTGGTTGAATGACCGTCTTGTCGGCAGCACCCCTGAACTGCGCTTATGGTTCACGGCCCAGCTATGCAGGCGGTTTATGGCTTGCATGCGCACACCCCTTCCGTCCGCGGATCTTGGAGTCTTGACGCGGGGAGCAGGCCACGGCCTTGCCGATCAAGATCTGAAGATCAGAATACCCCTCCCACGCACTCGTAAGGCACAGATATTGAATCGGAACTTGAACAACACCCTGGGAATGCATGGGGATCGGGGCACGGCGGAGATCGGGACTCCCTGGACTCCAGCTTCCGTTGGAGTGACGAGACCCCCGGGATGGAGGATGAAGTTGAGAGTGGTCCCCATCCTGTCCATCCATGTGAGTATTCGGCCTTCTCCCCACGCCTGAACAGGTATCAGTTACACTGCTACTCCACAGTCCCGCTACCGGAGCGACCGTATGACGACCCGCCAGCGTATGACCCCCCTCCGCTATGACCCCAGCGAGATCGACCGCAAGTGGCAGCAGCGGTGGGCCGACGACAACCTCTACCAGGTGAACGACGACGACCCTCGGCCCCGGTGGTACGCCCTCACCATGTACCCCTATCCCTCCGGCGACCTCCATATCGGCCACTGGTATGCCATGGCCCCCTCCGACGCCCACGCCCGCTTCATGCGCATGCGCGGCTACAACGTCCTCCACCCCATGGGCTTCGACGCCTTCGGCCTCCCCGCTGAGAACGCCGCCATCAACCGAGGCATCCACCCGTCCATCTGGACGATGGACAACATCGAGCGCATGCGCTCCCAGCTCCGCTCCATGGGCCCCGTCTACGACTGGGACCGGGAGGTCGTTACCTGCCAGCCGGACTACTACGCCTGGAATCAGTGGTTCTTCCTCAAGATGTACGAGCAGGGCCTCGCCTACCGCGCCTCCGCCCCCGTCAACTGGTGCCCCACGTGCCAGACCGTCCTCGCCAACGAGCAGGTCGTCGACGGTAAGTGCGAGCGCACCGGCGACGTCGTCGTCCGCCGTGAGATGGACCAGTGGTTCTTCCGCATCACCGACTACGCCGACGAGCTGCTCGACTTCTCCGGCGTCGTCGACTGGCCCGAGCGCATCATGACGATGCAGACCAACTGGATAGGCCGCAGCGAAGGCGTCGACATCTCGTTCGACATCTCCGAGTACGGCCTCGACGAGCGCGACATCACCACATTCACGACGCGCATCGACACCATCTTCGGCGGCACGTTCGTCGTCCTCGCCCC